>JAZQKN010000091.1:0-18642 GCA_045542175.1 Acutalibacteraceae bacterium
TTGATTACCTGAATAACGTCCTGAGGAGTCATTTCGGTAAGAACCTTGCCGAGAGCGGCATAGCCGTCCATAGCAATGTATTCATCGATGTTTTCGGGGTTGATAAGACCGCAGTTACGAAGAGCAACTCTCTTCTGTGTCTTATAGAAGTTTGTATCGTTAAGTGAAACGTGCTTGCCTGCTTCTTCAGCTACGCTTTCGTCAACGTCACTGTAAACAAGTCTTTCAACGATACGGCCCTTGAGAAGGTGTTCTTCTACGATTTCAGCAACGTCTTTCTCTTCAACTCTGCTGTAGAATGTGCCTTCGGGGTAGATAATAACAACGGGGCCGAGAGCGCAAAGGCCGAAGCAACCTGTCTGAACGATTTTAACTTCTTCCTGAAGGCCCTGTTTCTCGAGCTCCTTCTCGAATGTGGACATAAGCACCTTGCTGCCTGATGAGGTACAGCCTGTGCCGCCGCAAATCAAAACATGGGAACGAATCATATCATTTAACCTCCATTATGAGATAGCGTTGGTGATGGTGTATTCCGAAATAACCTTGCCGCCCTTGAGGTGCTTTTCAACAACCTCAGCAGCCTTTTCGGCAGTCATCTTAACGTAAGTAACCTTTTCCTTGCCTGCTTCAAAGATTTCAACAACGGGCTCAAACTGGCAAACGCCGATGCAACCTGTCTGAGAAACCATAACCTTGTCGCTGAGGCCTGCTTTGCTTACTTCTTCAACAAATGCGTTGAGAACGGGTCTTGCGCCTGCTGCGATGCCGCATGTTGCCATACCGACAACAACTCTGATTTCGCCGCTGCCTTCACGAAGAACAACCTTGTCCTTCATCTTTTCTCTGATGGCAGCAAGTTCAGCCAATGATTTCATAGTATCTATCCTCTCTTTAAATATTAAACTGTTTTATTATGAAATTGAAGCGTAGCCTTCGCTCAGGTAATCTTCAATCCATTTTATAACCTCATAGTTATCAAGCGGTACGTCACCGAGAATTTCGCGAAGCTCTTTTGTGTCGAGTTCAACGCTTCCTTCGGGTGTTGTGTGTTCAAACTTCCATTCAATATCGGGCGAACCCTGAATAAGAACGGTTATGCTTGAAACAACGTCTCCGAGCGGAGTGAAGTCAAGGTGGTTTTTGTTGAACACCGCTTTAACCGACGTTCCGTGATTTACGGGGTCAACCGTTTCGCTCACGGAGCGTATTTCAAACGAACCCTCCGTCTGCTCGGCGGCAAGCTTTAAAAGCGGTATGCCCATACCGACCTTACGGGTTGTCCGTGAAGTGCAGAACGGGTCCGTTACGTTTTGCACCATTTCTTCGCTCATTCCGCAGCCGTCATCCTCAATCATCAGAGTGAGAGTTTCGTCTGTTTCGGTGAGCTTTATCAAAATATTCTTTGCTCTTGCCTTAACGGAGTTTTTTGCAATATCCAGAATATTTAGCGATAACTCTTTCATAAGCCTTTCAGCCTTTCAAAAAGCTTTTTGCGTATATCGTCGGCGTTTTCTTCGCAGTCAAGCTCAAAGCAGTTGAGTCTGCCGCTTATATCCCAAAGATAGTGGGCGTCTGACGAAATAACGCAGGGCTTCGTTTTAAGAAGCGGAAATCTTTCTTCATATTCAGTCTTTTTGTCGCCGTCGTGATATTCCGCACAGGGGAATTCGGGCATATCGGGGAAAATACCGAGAGTTGCCACAATTCCGTTTGCCTCGCGGTCAATGTGAGCCGGATAACAGATTCCGCCGAAGCTTTCAACAAGGGCGGGAGCCCCGTCAACCGTTATATCGGTTGCGATTGAAAGGAAATGTTCGTCGGTGCCGATAACCTCGTCGTTTTCGTCCATAATGAACTGATGGCCGAAGATATCGGTTCTGTTCGGTATCAGCGTGCGGTGAGTGTTGATTTCTTTATCAAACCTCATTGCATCGTCAAGCTTTTCAAAAAGGCAGACAAGGTGAATATCCTCTGCGGTTGTAAGCTCCATTCCCGCAACGGGAACGATGCCCTGTGCCGCTGCTGTTTTGAAAAATGCGGGACAGTTGCGGCAGGTGTTATGGTCGGTCAGAGCCATAATATCAAGCTTTGCGACAACGCCCATACCGGCAATGTTATTCGGTGTCATATCGTCATCGCCGCAGGGCGACAGGCACGAATGAATGTGAAGGTCGTAATAGTATTCTTTCATACTCACAGCTTTTCGTGAAGAATTGTTGCGGCGTCATAAGCTGTTTTGCTGAAAGAGAGAATGTTGACTCCCTTTGCTTCGGCAGTCTGTGCAACTGCGTGGTCGAGCTTAACGCCTTCTGCGAGTATGATACAGGAAACGTCTGCAAGTGATGCAACGGCAATTATGTTGACGTTGGACATAATGGTTATCCAGGCGTCATTCTGCTTTGCTCTGCCCATTACCCAGCTCAAAAGGTCACCGATGTAAACGTGGCTGATTTCTCTGTCGCCTTCGGGCATTGAAACAACGCTGAAGCCTTCAAGAGCAGCAAGCTCATTCACTTTCATTGCCGTCACCTCCGTTTCTGTTTCCGAGATACTTTTTAAACAAGTCTTTATAAGCTATAATGCAGTCGTTTCTGTCTGCGTGGCCAAGAACAATATCTTCTGCAAAGGCTCTGCAGGTGGGGGCACCGCAGGAGCCGCAGTCTATGCCGGGCAGGCTTTTGCGTACCTGCTGAATCTGCGACATAAGTCTCATCGATTCGCCTATATTATCGCTCAGGCGGTTGAGAGGCTTGTAGCTCGGTAAATCGCCGAAGAATCTTTCTTCGGGAATATACTTTTCGTTTTCGGGCATAGAGTTGAGAGATATGGGCATATATCTTCTCAGGGTGTGAAGTCTGTTTTTGGCGATATAGGGATTTTCAATTGTAAGAACGCCGCCTACGCATCCGCCGGGGCAAGCGTTGAGTTCAACAAAATCAATCGGCGGAATGTTTCCGTCTTCAATCTGGTCAAGAACCGAGATCACGTTATTGATTCCGTCTGCCGCAAGAATTTTATCATTGAGCAGAGCGGAGCCTTCGCCACCGCAGATAGCCCAGCTTATGCCGATTTTACCTGCCTGGGTGTTGATTTGCGATTCTTTTTCGCGCTTCATTGCGTTTATAAGGTGGAAATAAATTTCGCTCATTGAAATAACGAGGTCAACTTCGCTCTTATAATCGCCGAAACCGTTTTTTGCATAGCTTGCTTTTGCGGGGCAGGGTGATATGAAGCAAACTCCGATATCTTCCTTGCTCAGCCCGGGATTATTCTTAAGAGCGTACTCCCTTGCCATTTTTGCCGCAACCTCCATAGGGGGCAGCAGAGGAATAAGATTATCCTTAAGGAAGGGGAAACGCAGAAGGATAAGCCTTGCAACAACGGGACAAGCCGTGCTGATTACGGGCTTCTTGATTCCTTCGCTCTGAAGATAAAGCCTTGTGTAAGCCGAAACGATTTCCGCCGCCTTTGAAACTTCGAAAACGTCGTCAAAGCCGATGTCGAGAAGTCCCTGAAGAACGTAGTCTATGTTATCGAGATTATCAAACTGCGCCATAAGGGCGGGGGCGGGAAGTGCGATTTTATACTTGAATCTGTTGATTTCGTCGAGAGTGTTACAGATGCTTTTTTTAGCACTGTTGGGACAGTTTCTGATGCATTCACCGCAGTCAATGCAACGTTCGGCATCGATTTCAGCGCAACCGTTGCGAATGCGTATTGCCTCTGTGGGGCAATGCTTCATACAGGTTGTGCAGCCGGTGCACTTTTTAACGTCAAGCGATACCGAGTGAATATATGTATTCATAAAATACAGTTCCTTTCGAAGACTCAATAATTAACCTTCATGGTTATTGTTGTTCCTTCTCCGACAACAGAATCTATCTTCATATAATCTGTGTATCTTTTCATGTTGGGCAGGCCCATACCTGCTCCGAATCCGAGTGAGCGTACGTTGTCGGGAGCTGTTGAGAAGCCCTCCTGCATTGCCTGCTCAACGTCGGCGATACCGGGACCGGTATCTGAAAGTATTATTTCGATGCAGCCGTCTTCGACGATAACGTCGGCTGTGCCGCCGCCGGCATGGATTACCATATTGATTTCGCCCTCATACATGGCAATTGAAACCTTGCGGATGATTTCGGGGTCAAGCCCGAGCTGACGAAGATTCTTTTTGACAAGAACCGAAGCCTGGCCCGCCGAAGTAAAATTCTCGCCGTCTACATCATAGTGAAAGATTAAGGGTTCAGACATTGTGAGCAGCACCGCCTTTGAGTCCGTTTGAATACAGGATTCCGCAGGCTTCGTACATACGCTTAGGTGTTGCAAGAATGGCAATGCCGCTTTCCTTTGCAAGCTCAAGCATATCCTGCGACGGACGTTTTGATCTTACGAAAACGATGCAAAGCATATCCATCATTTCCGCAGTTCTGATTACCTGGGCGTTAACAAGACCCGTGAGCAGAACAGCCTGGTCTTTAACGTAAGCCAGAACGTCGCTCATCATATCACTGCCGCAAGCGGAGTGAACGTCTTTTTCAAGGCTTTCGTTTCCGCAAAGAACTTCAGCTTCAAGCAGGTCTTTGATAGTGTTGATTGTCATACTTAATCCCTCATTTTAAACAAGTTAAGAATTATTATTCGTACTTAGCGAGAATTGCGGGGATTTCGTCGGGAGTAACTCTGCCGTAAACGTCTTCGTTGATTGTGAATACGGGAGCAAGACCGCAAGCACCGATGCAACGGCAAGCTTCAACAGAGAACTTAAGGTCTTCTGTGCATTCACCTGAGCCGATGCCAAGAACTTCGCAAATCTTATCAAGGATTTCCTGTGAGCCCTTAACGTAGCAAGCTGTGCCGAGGCAAACGGAAACGTTGTATTTGCCCTTGGGTGAAAGAGCAAACTGAGCGTAGAAGGTTGAAACACCGTAAACCTTTTCAAGGGATACGTCCATACCGTCTGCGATCATTTTCTGAACCTCGATGGGAAGATAACCGTAGATACCCTGTGCTTCCTGCATAACGTGCATAAGCATGCTCTTGTCGCCCTTGCATTCTGCGATAACAGCCTTAAGCTGTGCTTCCTGCTCGGGAGTGCCGGCAAAGGGGATATTACCGATTTTTTTAATCATGTGCCATTCCTCCTGGTTGTATATAATTAATTTTTAATTGAATGCATATTGAGCAATAAAACCCCATAGTTCTGCATTATGAATTATTATAACATAACAATATAAAAAATGCTACTTATTTTTATATTATTTTTAAATAAAAATAAAGGATTTTTTGTATATTTTTTCGTAAAAACAAGGTGTTAGTTTTAACTAATATCAGAGTTGTTGACACTGATATATCAATTATGATATACTAATTTTCGGTAAGAATATTCATAATTCAAAGGTGGTGCGTTTGTGTTTTATAAAAACTGGATGAGCTACATAAAAGACGATGCAAAAATCACGAAAATTGCAATTCCCGGTGCACATAACGCAGGCACAATGGGTATGAGCGTTTTCGGAAGATGTCAGAACGGCACTCTTTATGATCAGGCTATGTGCGGTGTCCGCAAATTCGATATCAGAGTACGCGCAGACAGAAAAGAGAGGCTTTTTATAGCTCACGGAATGCTTAAAGGCATAACAGTTGAAGAGGCTTTTGCAAGCATAAAACAGATTCTTGATGAAACCGATGAGTTTCTTATTCTCAACATAAGAACTTACGACGTACAGGATTTGGGCCCGATTACAATCAGATTCAAGGGCAGTACCGAAGCTATGAACAGGCTTATTGAAAAATATTTAAGCCCCGAAAAATACGCTTTAACGGAGTTTGACGATATACGCAATATCACGATGGGCGATATAAGAAAATCGGGTAAAAGATACGTAATTCACTCGGAAAAAGAGGAATACAAATTCAGCAGAAACTGTAAAATTCTCGATCCGTGGGACCCTGTGCTTTTCGGATATAAGCCTGAAAAATTTGCAAAGGAATGTCTTAAGTATCTGCGCGAGCTTGAGTCGGAGGGCTTCTTCTGGTTTCAGACTCAGCAGACTCCCGGTTTAGGCACCGAAAACGGCTTGACAAAGTGGCCGAGAGGGCTCGATAAGCTTGACAGACCTTATTTTCCGCAGATAATTTCAGAGATTGCAAACGACCCGAAACTGCTTGAAAAAGTCAATATTGTTGCGGGCGATTTTATGGACCGAGATTATATGAAAGCAAATGAAATACTTAATCTGAATCTGCTCAAGGGTGTTGTTAAAGAGGATAAGATTGATGAATTCAGAAAGGCTGTCGGCAAATAACCGGCTTATTAATAAAATATCTTACAACTGTTAAAAATGAATTCATACGCAATTAACATTTTCGGGGTATTATCTGAATGTGCTCAGCAGGAGCCGCAACCTGCTAAGTACTGCTCATTTTGAGTACGCAATACCCCTCCTCAATTCAACCCCATGCAGAAAAGGTGCCTCGGGCATCTTTTCTTGCTTTCTGGACAAATCAAAGAGAAAAGCGACTTGCAATAATCTGCAAGTCGCTTTTTTTAATCCATTAATCCCTTTTTCTTCATCTGATGTTTCAGTATAAAATAAAGTGAGAATTGGGCAAAAAACGTGATTGCCCACGAGAGGGGATATGCCCAGTAAAGGTTGATAAGAGTGCGGTTCATCGGCAGGAAAACAAATACCCAGAGAAGTCTTATTCCGCAGCTGCCCGCAAGGGCAACAATCATAGGCTCAAACGATTTGCCCATACCTCTTAGCTGACCTGCTGCAACGTCCATAAGCGAGCAGAAAACGTAGAAAGGCATAACAAGGGCAAGACGCTGTGCACCGATTTTTATAACTTCGGGGTCAGTAGAGAAAAAGCTTACTATCGGTTCGCTGAAAAAGTATCCGAGCATACCCATTGAAAAACCGATTACAGCCGTCAGGGTTAAGCAATAACGGTAAATTCTGCCGACGTTTTCAAACTTTCTGGCACCCATATTCTGAGAAGAAAAAGTCATTGTTGTCTGCGAAATAGCGTTGGTACAGGTGTAAACGTAAGAGTCATAGTTAGAGCCCGCCGCAATGCCCGCCATTGCCACAGAGCCGAAAGAGTTAACGGTTGACTGAATGATAACGTTGGAGATTGAGAACATTGAGTTCTGAACACCTGCGGGCAGACCGATTCTGACAATACTTAAAAGCTGTGACTTATAGAAACGGAGCTTTTTAAGACTCAGACGGCAGGCGTTATTCATTTTCATAAGATGAATAACAATCCACACAGCCGAAACGTATTGCGAAGTAATGGTTGCGATTGCAACTCCGCTGACTCCCATGTGGAAAAATATAACCAGAATCAGGTTGAGGGCAACGTTGATAAGACCTGTCAGAGCAAGGATAATAAGCGGCTTCTTTGTGTCGCCTGTTGCTCTTACTATCGAAGCACCGAAATTATATACGAATGACCCCGGCGAGCCGAGAAAATAGATCTGAAGATAAAGTGTTGCAAGGGGAAGCACGTCATCGGGTGATTTCATAAGTCTGAGAAGGTGGCTTGACGCAAAGTAGCCGACTGCGGCGATGAAAATTCCGCATAAAAAGCTAAGAAGCATTGCGGTATGAGTGCATTCGTGAATTCGTTTTTCGTCTCTTGCACCGATGTGACGGGCAATCATAACACCCGAGCCCATTGAAAGACCGATGAAAACGTTGAGAAGAAGATTAATCAGTGAGCCTGTTGAGCCAACAGCCGCAAGGGCTTCGCTGCCTGCAAATCTGCCGACAACAACAACGTCGGCTGTGTTATAAGCAAGCTGCAGAAGACCGGTAAGAATGAGCGGTACGGAAAAGACAATAATCTTTTTAAAAAACGGGCCGCAAGTCATATCGAGCGAATATTTCTTTTCCATTTTGTCCTCCTCTATAGAATAATGTAATAAATATTTAAAAAGAAAAAGCAGCAACCTTTTAGTTGCTGCTTTTTTGGCTGGGGAATAGGGATTCGAACCCCAACAAACAGAGTCAGAGTCTGTCGTGCTACCGTTACACTATTCCCCAATGTAACTTTGGGCTACGGGTATTTATTATACACGGATTTTTTGAAAAGTCAACAACTTTTTTAATAAATTTTAAAAAAATTTTTCAGAACAGCCTTCGGCAAAAGTGAAGGCTGTAAATGATTACGTTTTATCGGTTATTATTCTTTCAAAAATCCGTTCGGTGTTTTTAGCGTCTGTGAAATCAAAATTGAAATCAACAAATTTTTTGAGTTTTTCTTTATAATCTTCACGGTTTTTAAGAGCCTCAATCAGGGATTCAAAATCCTCTGCAACAGGGCCGGGGACATAGCTTTTATAGTCAAAATAAAATGAACGCTCAATCTCATATTCCGCAAGGTCAAAAGCATAGAAAATGCAGGGCTTTGAAAGAAGAGCAAAGTCCATACAAACCGAAGAATAATCGGTTATAACCGTATCACAGATAAGGGTGAGGTCGCCTATGTTATGGCTTTTCGTAACGTCCGTTGCGCCGTCAAGAGGCTTTGCGGAATTGATTTGCGGATGAAGCTTTGTAAGTAATCTGCAATCGGGGAATTCACGGTTAAACGCTTCAATATCAATGCTTTTAAGCAGTTTTGAATCCTTTTCGGGAGCGTCGCGAAACGTGGGTGCATAGAGTATCAGCTTTTTGTCTGCACATTCGGGATGAGCTTTGTCGAATTCCTCACGGATTTTTTCTGCGTTGTTATTGCTGAAAAGAAAATCGTTTCTCGGCGAGCCGAGAGGAAGAACTTTTTTTGCATCAACGCCGAAGGCTTCGGCATAAATCGGAGCAACCGATTCAGAGGTGCAGATAACGTAGTCAAGCCTTGAGGAACAACGCTTTTCACGCTCGCGCACGTCGTCTGACAGCGGGGCGGAAAGACCGAATTTTTTGAAAGCACCCTCTGCGTGCCAGAGCTGTGTTATGACCGTCTCCTTGCTGAAATTCAGCGAAGCCATAGGCATAAAATTATCGTTCAGAAAAACGTATTTGCTCCTTGCGAGGGCGGCGGCCTTAAAAGTGAAAAATCCTGCCGCTTTAAGGCAGGATTTCACAAGAGGCATAAAGCCTGAAAAATCAAGTTTCAAATCGTTGGTTGAAATGAAAACCGTTTCGTATCCGCCTTTATTCTCAACGTATGAGCGAAGAATGCCCAATGAATCTTCCGTGCCGCCATTATGCGGAGCAACAAAAGCAATTCTGTTTTTCTTTATAGGGAAAATTCTGCTCATATTAAAAAACAGAGCATAGAGCGAATAAAACAACTTTTTCAATTCAATTCCTCATTTTCAACCTTCGGGTTTATTTGAGCCATTTAATAACCGTTTTGCCGAAGTTGCGGCTGATATCCTGAGCGAATGCGGCGTGAATGTCGGGAATTGATTTTACGTCAATTACCGTACCGATTATGTTTTCAAGATACTGAACGGTTTTGGGGTTTTCGTTAAGGATATCCATTGACCTCTGGAAATCGGCAACACCGCTTCGGCTTGAGCCGAAAAGAACAAGACCTCTTTCGAGCACCATTCTTGTGTTGATACCGATGAAGCTTTCGCTTACACCCATAAGACCGACGGCACCCTCGGGATTAATCATATCAATAATCTGTGCAATTGCAAAACGTGAAGCTTCGCCGCCAACGCATTCAAAAGCGTGGTCAATGCGAAGGTCTTCGGGCACGTTTGAAACGTGGTAAACGCCGTCTGCAAAGCCGAAATAGTTAAGCTTTTCTTCAACTGTGCCGAAGATATAAAGCTTGGTGTCGGGATAAACCGCCTTGAGAATAAGAGCGGTGATATAACCTACGTTGCCGTCACCCCAGATACCGATTGAATCCTTTCTTGCGTGTGCAAACTTCTCAAATCTGTTTACGGCGTGCACCGCAACGCTGATAAGCTCGCAGAAAGATGCAACCTTGAGGTCAACGCCTTCGGGCACTCTGACAAGTCTGTCGGGAGGCATGTCCACGTAGTCACGAAGGAATCCGTCGTAACCGCTGGAGCAGAAACGGCTGTCCAGACGGTAGTTTTCTGCAATAACTTCGTCCTCACTCATGGGAGTGTTGGGTACGGGTACAACGTATTCGCCCTTTTTGAAAGTGCCTGTGGGGTCGAAAACTACCTTTGCAACGCATTCGTGAATAAGAGCCATGGGAAGCTTTGCTTTCAGAGCTTCACGGCTTCTGTTGCCGAGGTAATATCTCTGGTCCGCCTTACATATCGAAAGATATTCGGGGCGGAGAATAACGCTGTTTTTAATATCGGGCTCAGTGCAGGCAACGTCAATCATGCCGGGTGCAACGAGTCTGTAAACTGTATTAATCATCTGTATCCTTACCTTTCAGGAGGGTCTGAGCGACCTTTAAATCATAGGGATATGTGATTTTGATGTTGAAAACTTCGCCGTTTACCATATAAACGTCTTTGTTTTTGATTGTGAAGATTTTGCAGGCATCGGTGAGGATTGCCTTTTCGTCTTCGGTGAGTGAAGAAAGAACTCTTTCAAGCTCCTTGAGTCTGAATGACTGGGGGGTCTGACCCTGGAACATCTTGTTTCTTTCGGGGATTGAGCTTATCATCTTTCCGTCTTCGCTTGCAACGATTGTATCGGTTGCGGGAATAACGGTATCGCAAGCACCGTATTTTCTTGCCGCCTCAACGTTTTCACAGATGATTCTGTGAGTGAGGAAGGGTCTTACTGCATCGTGAGTGACAATAACGGTATCTTCATCGGTTTCGTAGTTGCTTTCGATGAATTCAATTGCGTTTTCGAGAGTACCGTTTCTTGTTGCACCGCCTGCAATTACGGTGATTTTTTTGCCGTCGGGCAAATGCTTTGCAACAAGGTCACGGGTGTGCGCAACCCAGGCCTTGGGGCAAAGAATAAGAATTTCGTCTATTTCTTCGTTGATAAAAAACTTTTCTACCGTGTGGATAATAACGGGCTTGCCGCCGAGTTCAAGATACTGTTTCGGAGTGTCGGAATTGCCCATTCGGCTTCCGATTCCGCCTGCAAATACTGCTGCAAAAACCATAAAATCGCATCCTTTCGGTTATTTTCTGCTGTTGACCATTTCGTCATAGAGGGCACATACTTCTTCAGCATCGCCTTGAGCTATGATTTTGCCGTGGTCAAGAATTATTGCTTTATCACACAGGCTGAGCACCTGTTTTGTATTATGCGAAACAAAAAGAACGGTTATGCCTTTGTCAAACATAGAACGTACCTTTGCTTCACTTTTTTTTCTGAATTTTGCGTCGCCTACCGATAAAACTTCGTCAAGAATAAGTATCTGGGGCTCAACCGCAGTCGCAATTGCAAAGCCGAGACGTGCTCTCATACCTGATGAATAGTTTTTAACGGGAACGTCGATGAAATCGCCGAGCTCTGAAAAAGCAACGATTTCTTCATATTTTGAGTTGATGAATTTTCTGGAATATCCCATTGTGGCGCCGTAGAGATAAATATTTTCTCTGCCGGTATAGTTCATATCGAATCCTGCGCCGAGTTCAAGCAAGGGAGCGATAACGCCGCTGGTTTTAACACTGCCTTTCGTGGGCTTGATAACTCCCGAAATTGTTTTGAGGAGCGTTGATTTACCCGCACCGTTAAAGCCGAGAACACCGACTCTTTCGCCCTTGTTTACAGTAAAAGAAATATCTTTAAGAGCCCAGAATTCATTGAAATGGAGCTTTCTTGTAACTAATTTAATGAAGTATTCCTTGATATTGTCAACCTTTTCTTTGTTGAGGTTAAAGAGAACGCTGACGTTATCAACTACTATTGCCGGTTTACTCATAAAAGCTCCTTTCTTTAGATGTGAAGAATAAATTTATCCTGTTTCTTATAGAATGCCCAGAATCCGATAATAAGAGTTGCAACGCTGAAGCCGAGTGCGTAGAGCAGATGATTGGGGTTGATGGTTTCACCGTAAAGCACGCACGCTCTGAACATTTCGGTTATCGAATAAAGCGGGTTTGCCATAAGAACGTAATTGAAAAGCTTGTTGTTGAGGTTGAGCTGTTCAACTGTGTAGAATATCGGGGTCATATAGAAAAGCAAGGTGCAGAATACTTCGTAGAGATAATCGATATCCTTGAAGAAAACCTCAAGAGTACAGAGGATAAGACCTACACCAAGTGAGAGAATCAACAGAATTATAATGGGAATCGGTGCCATAAATACGTTGGCATTGATTACAGGGGGCTTATCCGAGAAGAAGTAGAAATAAAGAATAAAGCAAACAAGAACGGAAAGTGAAATTACAAACGTTACAAAGTTTGCAATAACGTTTGAAAGAGGGTAAATGTATTTGGGTACGTAAACCTTCTTGATTACCGACGCACTGTTTCTGATTGAACGCATTGCACGTTTGGTTGACTGTGAATAAAATTCAAACACAAGTCTGCCGCAGAGCAGGTAAATCGGGTAATTCACTACGCCTTTTCTTGCGCTTCCGAAAATTCCGCCGAAAACCATAATAAGAACAAGGGTGTTCATAAGAGGCTGAAGGAAAGTCCAGAACATACCAAGAGCCGAGTTGCGGTACTGAAGCTTGATATTCTTTCTGACAATCTCGAAAAGCAAATATCTGTATTTATAGAAATTCTTGATGTATTTCATCTGTAGATCCGTTTCCGCTTATTTTCTGAAGCTCCACTTAAGAAAATATTTGAGCATGGAGTTCAGATGAATAAGCTTGAGCTTATTGTTTCGTTTGGAGTCACGGCCCCATTCGTGGTATACCGTTGCTTCGGGGTAATAGAATGCGCGGCTTTTTGCGTTGATTTCGCGGGTTAAATCGCAGTCTTCAAAGTACATAAAATATCGGTCGTCAAAGCCGCCGAGTTCTTTGAAAAGCTTTGTTCTGATGAACATAAAGCAGCCGCTTGCGTTTTCAATAGGAAAAGGCTTTGAAAGGTCTTCATCGAGCATTGCGTATTCGCGAAGAAGCTTTCCGGGTTCATCGCCACGGAGTCGGCTTGCAACAAGGTAACGCAGTTTGGGGTTCTTTTTGCCGAGAATCTGAAGCCTTCCGTCGGGAAATCTGATTTCGGGTGAAAGCAGACCGATATCCTGATTCTTATCAAGATAATCGGCAAGCTTTGAGATAACGTCGTCACGCACAACTATATCGGGGTTGATGATTGCGTGATAATCGGAGTCCAGCCTGTCCAGAATGAAATTATGGCCTGCTCCGAAGCCGAGGTTAGCTCCGCTTTTGATAAGAGTTACTTCGGGGAAGTTTTTCTCTATATGTTCTACCGTTCCGTCCGTTGAGCCGTTATCGACAACAAAAAGACGGAAATCAGAATCGGTGCATCTGAGAAGTGAGCTTACAGCCTTATCGATGGTTGAGATATTGTTGTAAGTCACAATGCAACCGGTTACGGTTTTATTCATTTGTTTGTTTCCTTTCCAAGGCACATATTGGAGGATTATATCCTTGCCAGAGATAAAAGCATATTGAGTCTCCACTTAATTTTCTGAACTGCACTTGTTTTGCCGCCTGTAACGTTGTCGCCGTGGCGTCGCCAGAGAATGAGCGGCTTTTTAAGCAAAACGGTTTTCTGCTTTCTTTTGAGTGCGATAAGTGCAATCCACCAATCGTGCATCGCAATGCCTTCGGGGAAAGGCATTGTCTGATTGAGAAGCTCTTTTGTGAACGCCATACAGCAGCCTACAAAAGTGTTTTTGATAAGGTTGCTTGCGAAAGATGCGTTAGCACCGTGAACTTCAAAGCACGAGGGAGCGGTTATCCTGAGGTCGGCATCGGTTATTGAAGCATCGTGAAGCACGAGCTCGGCACCGTTTTCAAATTCATTCATAACGGCTTCAACCTTGCCGGGCAGCCAGACGTCATCCTGATCGCTCAAAAAGATAACGTCGCCGCTGCAGGCTTTGAGTGCGTTTTCAAAATTCTCGATAACGCCTTTGCCGGGACCCTCAAGATAAGTTATTCTTTTATCCTGTGACGAAAGATTTTCAACGATGATACGGGTTTTGCCCGAGGGAAAATCATCGGAAACAATCAGTTCGTCGTTTTCACCGAGCTGACTGAGGATGGATTCAATCTGCTCAGCTATATATTGCTCGCCTTTGTAGGCGGCAAGAGCAACTGATATTTTCATAATTGATTAATAAAGCTTTGCGCCGGCAGGTATATGATCGTCAACCATAAGAAGATGGAGCTTTTCTTCGCCCTCTTCTTCGTGAATTGCGCTCAGGAGCATACCGCAGGATTCAATGCCCATCATTGCTCTCGGGGGGAGATTGGTGATGGCGATGAGAGTTTTGCCGATAAGCTCTTCGGGTTCATAGAAAGCGTGAATGCCGCTGAGAATTGTGCGTTCTGTTTCCGTTCCGTCATCAAGAGTGAACTGTAAAAGCTTTTTGCTCTTGGGAACTGCAACGCATTCCTTTACCTTAACAGCTCTGAAATCGGATTTGCTGAAAGTTTCAAAGTCAACGGTTTCTTCAAACAAAGGTTCAATTACAACCTTTGAGAAGTCGATAACTTCTTTTACGGGTTCTTCAGCTTTAACATCAGCTTCGGCTTTTGCACAGGTCTGGTTTGACTCTGAACCGCCGAGAGATTTCATTGTGGGGAAGAGAAGTACGTCTCTGATAGCCTGTGAATCGGTGAGGAGCATACACATTCTGTCGATGCCGAAACCGATACCGCCTGTGGGGGGCATACCGTATTCGAGAGCCATAAGAAAATCGTCGTCTGTTGTGTTAGCTTCTTCGTCACCCTGTGCAAGGAGTGCTTCCTGAGCCTTGAAGCGTTCTTTCTGGTCGATGGGGTCGTTAAGCTCTGAATAAGCGTTTGCCATTTCCCAGCCGTTCATAAAGAACTCAAAACGTTCAACGTAATCGGGATCTTCAGGCTTTTTCTTTGTAAGGGGAGAAATTTCGATGGGATGGTCGATAACAAACGTGGGCTGAATAAGATGCTCTTCTGCAAATTCTTCAAAGAAGAGAGCAAGAATATCGCCCTTGCCGTGTCTTGCTTCGTATTCAACGTGGTGCTTGTCTGCGAGTGCTCTTGCATCTTCAAGAGTTTTTACCTCGTTCCAGTCAACACCTGCATATTTCTTAACGGCATCAACCATAGTGATTTTTTCAAAGGGCTTGCCGAGATCCATTTCAACTCCGTTGTAGCTGATAAGGGTTGAGCCGAGAACAGCCTGTGCAACGTGTCTGTAAAGATTTTCGGTAAGCTCCATCATGCCGTGGTAGTCTGTATATGCCTGATAAAGCTCCATAAGAGTGAACTCAGGATTATGACGGGTGTCACAGCCTTCGTTTCTGAAAACTCTGCCGATTTCATAAACCTTTTCCATACCGCCTACGATAAGACGCTTGAGGTAAAGCTCGAGAGAAATGCGGAGCTTGAAATCTTCGTTGAGAGCGTTATGATGAGTGAGGAAGGGTCTTGCGGCAGCACCGCCTGCGTTAGCAACAAGCATAGGTGTTTCAACCTCAAGGAAGCCCTGTGAATCAAGATAATTTCTGATTTCTCGGAGAATAAGTGAACGCTTAACGAAAGTATCCTTAACCTCGGGATTCATAATGAGGTCAAGATAACGTCTGCGGTAACGTGTGTCTGTGTTGGTAAGACCGTGGAATTTTTCGGGGAGGGGGAGAAGTGACTTTGAAAGGAGACGGATTGCCTTTGCGTGAACGGAAATTTCGCCTCTTCTTGTTCTGAAAACAAAGCCCTTTACTTCAACGATATCGCCGATATCCCACTTTTTGAATTCAGCAAAGGTTTCTTCGCCGATTTCGTCAATCTTTACGTAGACCTGCATTCTGCCTGAAAGGTCTCTTACGTCGATGAAGTTAGCCTTACCCATATCTCTGCGGCTCATCATTCTGCCGCAGATTGAAACGTCCTGATTTTCGAGTTCTTCAAAATTTGCAACTATATCTGCATTGTGGATGCTCTGCTCTGCAAGAGTAATCTGGAAGGGGTCCTTGCCTGCCTGCTGAAGAGCTTCAAGCTTTTCAACGCGGATCTGGCGCAGCTCATTGACATCCTGTACCTGCTCCTCTTCGGGAGCGGCATTTACAATCTTTTCTTCTGCCATTTTGCTTATTTCCTTTCGTGTGCTTTAAACGTGACTGATTATTTTGAAATTGCAAGAATTTTCATCTTGATAACCTTACCCGAGGGGGTGTGAACTTCAGCGATATCGCCTACTTTTTTGTTCATAATTGCAATGCCTACGGGTGAAAGGTCTGAAATGATGCCGTTTTCGAGGTCGCTCTTGCCGAGAATTTTGTATTCAACTTCTTCTTCGAATTCCATATCGTAGAGCTTAACTTTTGAACCGATGTGAACAACTTCTGTTGTAAGCTCGTCTTCGTCAAGGATTTTTGCGTTGCGAAGGTCAGCTTCAAGCTTGGCAATTTCAGCTTCAAGCTTAGCCTGTTCGTTCATCGCCTCATCGTATTCAGCGTTTTCTGAAAGGTCGCCGTGTGAACGAGCTTCCTTGATTTTTTCGGCGATGTCGTCTCTGCCTTCAGTTTTGAGCTTGTTAAGCTGAGCGCTGAGTTTGTTATAGTCTTCACGGGTAAATACTGTCTGTTTTTCCATAGTGTTGTAACTCCTTTTATATCGCAAGGATAAAATTATTTATTAACCGCTATATTATAATATATATATATTAATATGTCAAGGGTTATTGACCGTTTGAAGCACAAAAGGCGGCTATGCATTCGCTCAGGTGCTCCGCCTTACAGGGAATGCCGTTTATTTCTGTATCGGCGAAAACAGAGTCGGAATAATCGTTGCAGCCGCACAACTCTGTCAGGGCTCCCGCAAAATCAATCGGGCTGATGTAATCGGGGATAAAAGCACGGTGTTTTTCGCTCAGTTCAACGTTACTGCCGCAAATCATCAGCTTGCCGCCGCCGTATTTTTTGTGCGCAAATACCGCACATCCGCTCATTGACTGAGTTATCGCACCGTCGCAACAGATGACAATTTCACGCTTTGATATGGGGGAATGAGATTGACGTAAAACGAGTGTTGCTCCGAAATCATTGAGAGCTTTTGCACAGGGCTGAGCGTATTTTTCGGGCGCACAGGTTATGACCCTGACCGTTGAACAAAACGGAAGAAGCTCACAGACGCGCCGTGAAAGAATGCCGTTTCTGTCTGTGAGAGTGAGAACGAAAGAGTCGTGCTTGCAGTCAGCGGCTTCAAGCACGGAAAGTGCCGTGTTGAATATCACTTCAGACGGTAAAAGCGTTGGTATATAACGTTTTATCCGCTTGCTGTCGGGAAGGACTATTTCTCTTGAAACAACGATTCTTGAAGCGTATTTACCGCATTTTTCTTCAATTCCGTCCCATAAAGCATTGCCGCATACAATCGGAATTTCTACCGTATAAAACGGCAGACCGTTATCTGTTTTTACGGTCTGAACTTCGGATTTTCTTATTCTTTTTAACTGTTTTTTCTTTTTAAAATAACCTTTTTCAACCTCATTATGCCTTAAAACAATAAACACATCACCGCATCCTTTACATAGTTTACTATTAAAACTATGCAAGATTCTTCGCGGTGATGTGTTTTATTTATTCTTCATCTTTAAATACGAGCTCAAGCTCTTCTTCGGTAAGCTCGCGGCATTCGCCCTCCGAGAGAGACGAATCTAGCTTCAGCGTACCGATTTGTACTCTGCGGAGCTGCTCAACGTGGTTTCCGACGGCGGCAAACATTCTCTTTACCTGATGGTATTTGCCCTCGCGGATTTTTATTTCTGCAGCGGGAAGTCCGCCTTCTGTGAGTGCTCTTACCTTTGCGGGCAGACATTCAGTGCCGTCGTCAAGAGTGATTCCGCTTTGCAGTTTTTCTATATCTTCATCATAAAGCTGATAAGAAAGCGTAGCGATATAAGTTTTATAAACGTGGTGTGCGGGACTCATTATTCTGTGAGCAAACGCTCCGTCGTCGGTTATAAGCAGAAGTCCCGTTGTGTCACGGTCAAGTCTGCCTGCGGGGAAAATGGAGCGTCTTTTAAGCTCGGGAGGAATAATATCGATAACCGTTTCCTTTTGCGGGTCACGGGTTGCGGTTATAACTCCTTTCGGCTTGTTCATCATAATATAAACGTGCTCTTTAAGAGTGAAATTATAACCCTCAACGGAAATTTCGTCACTGTCAACGTCAATCAGCTCTTCGGCACGCAGACAAACTCTGCCGTTAAGAGTTACGGCGGAGTCTTTGATAAGCTGCCTTGCTTCTTTTCTTGAAACGTTGCAGTTGAGAGCTATTAACTTGTCAAGACGTTTAAGACCCATAAGGCACCTCGGTTAAGTGAATAGTTAAGAAAAAGGACCGGGTTTAACGCCGGTCCTTAAAATTTGTTTAGCTATAATTATGCAAGCTCTGCGAAGTACTTGATTGTACGAACCATCTGGCTTGTGTAGCTGTTTTCGTTGTCATACCAAGCAACAACCTGTACCTGATAGAGACCGTCTTCGATCTTTGTTACCATTGTCTGAGTAGCATCGAAGAGTGAGCCGTAAGTGATACCGATGATATCGCTTGAAACGAGTTCTTCTTCTGTGTAGCCGAATGATGCTGATGAAG
>JAZQKN010000092.1:0-4300 GCA_045542175.1 Acutalibacteraceae bacterium
GGATTTTAAGAGGTGTTGAATATGTGGGTAATTGCTTTAATTGCTATATCAGTCGGCGTGTTCTGGAAAGAAGTTTTTAAAAATTGTTGAAAAATAAGAAAAAGAAAGGCTGATAAAGATTTGAAGATACCGGAAAATACAGTGGTTTTATGCAGTGAACCACTTAAAGGTTGGTCGGTTGATGATATGAGAAAATGGATTTCGCAACACTCGGAAGAAAGCGATTTAGCAAAAGCAATGTCGTTGGTTGATATGAAAACAGGTTGGCTTATGCATCTTACCGATGATGAGGGTGGAGAAGTCTATTCTGAAGAAGCGCATCAATGGTCGGTACTTGCGAGAGAAGTATATTCAAAAATATTTTCGATTTTGGAAAAAGAAAATGAAATAGGCATTGCAAATCATGACTTATCAAAAGCTGGATTGCATTGGAAAATTGAACCTTTTATGAATCGCAATGGATACCGTGACGGTGCCGGATGGTGGGTTAAAACAAATAAAGATTAGAATTATAATAGAGATGATAAAATCAAAACAGCAAACCAAGAGGTGAAGAAATTGGATTGTTATGGCTTTGAAAAGGTGAATTATTTAACCGTTACCACTCCTGATATTGAATACAGCTGGTGCTACTCATATCTGGATTTGCAAGACAGGTTAAATGAACTTTGCAAAAATCATACTCTCAAAAAGGTTTACGTAAATCTTATAAGTTATGCTGAATCGTATTCACAAGATATAAACTATTACAGTTTTTCTTATCTCGGCGGTCCTGCAATTTTGATTTTTGACAATGTTGCAATAGAATTCTGCATTCACGGTGTCGGTTTGGTGAAATACAGGGAAATGAATCCTTGGGACGTCAGAGTCAGAAAGAATTATAATTTACCGCCCGATGATGAATATATTTTTGACAGATATTTTTATGATATGGGAAAACAATTTGAGTTGCAGTACGAAGAACAACGGGTAAACGAAGTAATTGTTGACAGAACAGATTGCTATGTTTTTGATATTATCGGATTTGACGAGGAAAGAGCACAGGCAGCCGAAAAAGCAAGCATGTTACCTAATGGTATGCACTTCAGGCTTGCCAACGGAGTAGATTTCGCAGTTTGTGCTGATGAAATTGAATATTTTTATATAGAACTTAACTTGTATAGTGAATAAAAAGGACTGATTTTATGACTGAAAATATTTCGGGAATGTCGAGGATGACTGTCAGCAGGGCTGTTTCTCTGCTTTCTGCGGCATACATATCATTAATTAAATCATCGTTACCCTTCCGCACTTTTCCGTCGGTGATGATGTGGGGTGCACCGGGCGTAGGAAAGTCGCAGGGTGTAAGGCAGGTCGCAAAGAAAATAGAAGAAAACACCGATAAAAAGGTTATTGTTACCGATGTGCGGTTGCTACTTTTTAATCCCGTGGATTTAAGAGGTATCCCTACATCAAACGAAGATAAAACCCTTGCCGTATGGCTGAAACCGAAAATCTTTCAGATGGATGAGAGTGATGACGTTGTCAATATTCTTTTTCTTGATGAAATTTCAGCCGCGCCTCCGTCAGTTCAGGCGGCGGCATATCAGATTACGCTCGACAGAGTTGTGGGCGAGCACAAACTGCCCGAAAACTGCATCGTTATTGCCGCAGGCAACAGAGTTACCGATAAATCTGTTGCATTCACAATGCCCCGTGCACTTGCAAACCGACTTTGCCATATAGAGATTGAATCGTCTGCTGAAAGCTGGCATAACTGGGCAGTTTCACACGGAATCAATCAAATGGTAACGGGATTTCTGACAGCATCGCCTCTGTCTCTCAACGAAACTGAGTTTGAAAACAACGAACTTGCATTCCCATCACCCCGTTCGTGGGAGATGGTCAGCAATATTCTCAACAGTGTTTGCGGTGACCTTAACAAAGTTTATCCGCTTGTTGAAGGATGCATCGGTACACGAACCGCAGGCAGTTTCAGAGCTTGGTGTGAAATTTTCAATAAGCTTCCACCCGTTGAAGACGCATTTTGTGATGATTTCGGCATCTGTTCTTTACCTGTCAGACCCGAAGCAATGCTTGCGTTTGTTTCAAAAATGGTTGCCTATGCATCGGGTGAACGCACAGAAAAGGAAATCCGCAATTCAATTGAATATGCCGCAAAACTGCCGAATGAGATAAAATACAAGCTGTTTGACGATTATCTGCGGATAAAATCAATTCAGCCTGCATTGAAAAAGAGCAGAAGCTATGCCGAGTGGATGATATATAACGATAAGGATTGGTTATATGACTAAACAACGAATTAGCCGCATTAAAAAGCAGATAATCCAATCACGCACAAGGCTTCTTTTTGAGCATCCGTTTTATGCACTCATGCTTATGCATCTTGATTTTGTTTCCGACACAAAAATATGGACTATGTCAACCAACGGCAGAGCGATTTTCTTCAATCCTGATTATCTTGAAAAACTCCCCACCGATGAGCTTGATTTTATTCTTTGTCATCAGGTGATGCACATTCTTTTTGAAGATATTTGTCGCGATAACGAGCTCTCGGGGCATACGTATCACCACGCTTGCGATATTGTTATCAATTCCCACCTGTGTGATGATGTGCTTGAAGATGATGAATTCCGTAAGCTTGGCAGAATATATCATTCATTTGTTAAAGACGGTTTTATACAAGAAGGAAAATTTTTTGATGCCAATGAGGTTTATCAGTATTGTCGCTCCGTTCCCGACGGCGATGAGGTTCTCAAGAACGGAATTATGATTGATAACGATAAATGGTGGGGTAAGCTGAAATATCCGAAGGACGACAAAACGCTGACGCTTATCATCAAAGGTGATCTTGATGATACTCTTGTATTGAGAACTGTTGGAGATGAAAACGAATCAAAGGATAAAAAAGGGAAAGGTATGCCGACTGATGGCGACGGAGAGGACGGCGAAGGTTTTGCGGTTGGTATTTCCGATAACGGAATTGAATTGGAGGTAGATTGGAAAACTCTTGTTGCCGCCGCAATGGATGCTGTATCACAAATCAGCAACAACGGCAAAGGAGCCGGAAACGTGCCTGCATTTGCGCAAAGGCTTGTTTCGGATTTGAAAAAGCCGAAAACGGACTGGAAAAAGATTCTTAACGATTTCATTCAGGAAGAAATCTGCGATTATTCTTTTTCTCCGCCTGACAGAAGATTTGACGGAAGTGATTTCTTCCTGCCCGATTTTAACGAAAAAGACTTTGTTGTCAAGAAAATTCTCTTTATGGTTGATACTTCCGCTTCAATTACCGATGAGATGATAAACCTTGCATATTCCGAAATATGCGGTGCAATCTCGCAGTATAACGGCAAGTTTGAGGGAGAATTGGGATTCTTTGACGTTGAGGTAACAGACCCCGTTCCGTTTGATACCGTCAACAATATATTAAGCATCATTCCCGTTGGCGGCGGAGGAACGGATTTCTTTGCGGTGTTTGATTATATAGCATCGAACCGTTTCGCAGACAAGCCGTCGGTTATGATCATTTTTACGGACGGTGAAGCGTATTATCCCGATGAATCTGCCGCAATGGGTATCCCTGTGTTGTGGATGCTGAATAATTATGATATTACTCCGCCCTGGGGCAAAACAGTAAGGTGTGTGCTTGATTAATGAAAAAGAAAATGCTACAATCAAAATTACGGAGGTGAGATGAATGGCATATTCGGAGCTTATAAAGAATTTTGAAAAAATCCGTGACTATATGAGAGAATTCTATGTTTACGGTTTCAAAAGCAGAGATGAATACGATAAAAAGAGCGCCCGTTCTTATGATAACGAGCGTCGCAGAATTGAAAGCTGGCTCGGAGATTATATGGGTTTCCGTCAGAGTGAAAACGGAAAGAATGTTTTTCTTTCCATTGACAGCCGTTCATCAAGCCGCAATCCGCTTTATAATGTGTTCAAATCAAAAAGCTTCACTGACGGCGATATAACGCTGCACTTTATTCTTTTTGATATTCTTCATTCATCGGATAATGAACTGACTCTCACGGAGATAATCGAAAACATTGAAGATTATCTTCTTTGCTTTGAAAATCCGATGGAATTTGACGAATCAACCGTTCGAAAAAAGCTGAAGGAATATGTTTCTCTCGGTTTGCTTGTCTGCAGAAAAGAGGGCAAAAAGGCATATTATTCAAGAACACAAGATGCTGATATAACGCCGTCTTCCGATGCAATCGAATTTTTTGCGGAAGCAGGTCTTTGCGGAGTTATCGGAAGCTATATGCTTGATAAAACCGAAAATAAAAAC
>JAZQKN010000093.1:0-5511 GCA_045542175.1 Acutalibacteraceae bacterium
AGATTTGAATAACGCTCATAAAAACGGAAAAACGGCAGCTTTTATAACTTGTGAGGGCGGCTCTCCGTTTGCGAATTCTGAGGGCGCAGAGCGTGCAAAAACGTTCGGTGTAAAGCTTATCACCTTGACGTGGAATGCTGAAAACGAGCTCGGCTACGGTTGTCAGTCGGGGATTGAAGAAGGTCTTAAACCAATGGGCAAACAGCTTCTGAAGGGTATGGCTGAAAATAAAATCGCCGCCGACGTTTCCCATCTCAACAGAAAAGGCTTTTATGACGTGCTTGAGAGCGGAGTAAAGGTTGTTGCGAGCCATTCAAACTGCGAAAAGGTTTTGCTTGATACAAGAAAAGACAGCGAGGATAAATTTTTCTCCTGCAGACGCAGTCTTGACGATGAGCAGATTAAACTGCTGATTGAGGCAAAAGGACTTATCGGAATGAATTTCTGTAAAAGCTTTCTCGGTGATGAGGGAGACGACGGCTTTGAGGCACTTTACCGCCACGTAAGTCATATTCTTGACCTCGGCGGCGAAAACGTGCTTGCAATCGGCTCCGATTATGACGGTTGCGAAATCAACCCCAAGCTTTGCGGAATTGAAAAAATGCCCGAATTGAAACGTTTTTTTCTGTCAAAAGGCATCGGCGAAGAGCTTGCGGAGAAAATATTTTTCGGTAATTCTTATAATTTTTTTAAAAACATTTTACAAGTGTAAAAAACTATGCTATAATATTTAGAGTTTTTTTGGAAGGATGATTTAAATGAACTATATCAGCACAAGAAATCCTGAAGTTAAAGTTTCTGCTTCGCAGGCTATCACAAAGGGTATTTCTTCGGAAGGCGGACTTTTTGTGCCCGAAACCTTACCCGCTGTTTCAGTTTCTGAAATTGAAAAGCTTGCAGGGCTTGATTATATCGGAAGAGCAAAGTCAATACTTTCTATGTTTCTCACTGATTTCACTGCAGAAGAGCTTGATTCCTGCGTAAGAGGTGCTTATGAAACAGGTTTCTCAAGCGAAAAGGTTGCTCCTCTTGTAAAGCTTGAAGACGGCACTTATATTCTTGAACTCTTCAAGGGCCCCACCTGTGCATTCAAGGATATGGCTCTTCAGATTCTTCCCCGACTTCTTACCGTTGCAAGCGGCAAGGCTGCAAAGGGTACCGAAATCGTAATTCTCGTTGCAACCTCGGGTGATACTGGCAAAGCTGCTCTCGAAGGCTTCAAGGACGTTGAAAACACAAGAATTCTTGTTTTCTATCCCAGCGAAGGCGTAAGCCCCATGCAGAAGCTTCAGATGTGCACTCAGGAAGGCAAGAACGTTTCCGTTTGCGCAATCGAAGGTAACTTTGACGATGCACAGAGCGGCGTTAAAAAGATTTTCACCGATAAGGCTATTGCCGAAAAGCTTGCAACTAACGGAATGGCATTCTCATCGGCTAACTCAATCAACTGGGGCAGACTTGTTCCTCAGATTGTTTATTATTTCTCGGCTTACTGCGACCTTGTTGCAGATGGCGAAATCAAAGCGGGCGACGCAATCAACGTTTGCGTACCCACGGGTAACTTCGGCAACATCCTTGCCGCTTACTACGCAAAGGAAATGGGTCTTCCCGTAAAGAAGCTTATCTGTGCTTCAAACAGCAACTCTGTTCTTACCGAATTCCTCACAACAGGTGTTTACGATAAGAACCGTGAGTTCTTCACGACAATTTCACCCTCAATGGATATTCTTATTTCATCAAACCTTGAAAGACTTCTTTACAGCATGAGCGGCAGTGAGAAAGTTTGCGCATGGATGAAATCTCTTGCTGAAAACGGCAAGTATGAAATCGATGCTGAATCATTTGCAAAAATCAAGGCTGATTTTGCCGCCGGTTGCTGTAACGATGAAGAAACAAAGGCAACAATTGCCGATGTTTTCAAGGCAAAGGATTATCTTTGCGATACACACACTGCTGTTGCAGTTAAGGTTTATAACGATTATAAGGCGGCAACAGGCGACAGCACTCCCGCCGTAATCGCATCAACCGCAAGCCCCTTCAAGTTCAGTGCGGCTGTTCTTGAAGCGGTTGAAGGCAAGAATGACGCACTCAACGAGTTTGAAATGGTTGAGCATCTTGCCGATACAACAAAGAAATGCTGCCCCGAGCAGCTTGCAAATCTTCGCGATAAGGAAGTAAGATTTACAGGTTGCTGCTCAAAGGACAGCATGGAGCAGGTTGTTTTCGATATGCTTGGAATCTGATTTAGCAGCAGCAACCGCGGCCCTTGTCGGTAGCGTCGTTGTTGAGCTTAAAGGTTGAGCACTGTGTTTCACCGCTCTTGCAGGCAGATGAGTTACCTACTTCAATTGAGCCGGCGGTGCAGGCAGTGTCACCCTTGTGGTAAACGCAGTTTTTAGCAAAACAGGTAATTTCGTTAATTTCCTTATTCATGGTTAAATCTCCTAATAATTATTCGGATTTCTCCGTAAAAATATTATTTACAGATTAATCAGATTTATTTTTGGAAAGGATATGTCTATGGCACTTTTTGCAATCGGAGATACGCATCTTTCACTTGCCACGGGCAAATCTATGGATATTTTCGGCGGCTGGACGGATTACGAAAAGCGTCTTGAAAAAAATTGGCGCAAGCTTATAACCGGTGATGATACCGTTGTAATTGCAGGCGATATTTCGTGGTGTATGAATCTTGAAGAGGGTCTTGAGGATTTCAGATTTCTTGATTCATTGCCCGGCAGAAAAATCATTCTCAAAGGTAATCACGATTATTGGTGGGCAACCAAGAAAAAATCCGATGAATTTTTTGAAAAACATTCCTTTAACACGCTCAACATTTTACATAACAATGCTTATGTTTCTGACGGCGTTGCGGTTTGCGGCACAAGGGGATGGTTTTTCGATGCGGAGAGCGATGCCGACAGAAAGGTTGTTCTGCGTGAAGCCGGCAGACTGAGAGCGTCGATTCAGGCGGCAAAGGCAACAGGGCTTGAACCTGTTGTGTTTCTTCATTATCCGCCGATAAATCAGACGCAGAAATGCGATGAGATTTATGACGTGCTTGTTGAAGAAAACATAAAACGTTGCTATTACGGACATCTTCATTCATATTCGCACGCAACAGCTTTCAACGGCGAGAGCGACGGAATAAGATTTCAGCTTATTTCAAGCGATTTTCTTGAGTTTTGTCCTGCTCTGGTATGCAAAAATATGTCAAAATAACCAAAAGATGTATAAAATTTTTGAAAAAATTAACTGAATATAAGAAAATATAAATATATATAGAAATTTCAGAATATATTTGTTATAATCTATGGGTCAGAATATCAAATGGAGGAATTCAAATGAGTTTAGTATCAGCTAACAAAACAGAAGTAAACACCTATGCAGTAGAAATTGCTGTTTCTGCAGAAGATTTTAAGGCTGCTATTCAGCAGGCTTATATGAAGCAGAGAAAGTCAATTATGATTCCCGGTTTCCGTAAGGGCAAGGCTCCTCTTATGATGATTGAGAAGCTTTACGGTCAGGAAGTTTTCTTTGAAGACGCTCTTGAAATCGTATTCCCCAAGGAAGTTGAAGCAGCTTACGCTGAGGCAGGCATCATTCCCGTTGACCAGCCCAAGGATGTTGACGTTAAGACAATGAGCAAAGAAGAAGGCGTTGTTCTTACTTTCAACGTAACAGTTAAACCTGAAATCACACTTAAAGCATATAAGGGCATCACAGCAGAAAAGGCTGAATCAAAGGTTACTGCTGCTGAAGTTAAAGAAGAAATCGAGCATATGCTTGACAGAAGCGCAAGAATGGTTAACGTTGATGACAGAGCTGTTAAGAGCGGCGACATCACAGTTATCGATTTCGAAGGCTTTGTTGACGGCGTAGCATTCGACGGCGGCAAGGCAGAAAAGTATGAGCTTACAATCGGCTCAGGTTCATTCATTCCCGGCTTTGAAGAACAGATCATCGGCCACTCAATCGGCGAAGAATTTGACGTAAACGTTAAGTTCCCCGAAGAATACGCTCCTGAGCTTGCTTCAAAGGATGCAGTGTTCAAGATTAAGCTTCACGAAATCAAGGTTAAGGAACTTCCCGAGCTTGATGACGAATTCGCAAAGGATATGGGCGAATACGAAACAGTTGCAGAGCTTAAGAAGGGTATCGAAGAAGATATCCTCAAGAGAAAGCAGGACAGCGCTCAGCACGCATTCGAAGATGCAGTTATCGAAGCTCTCTGCGAAAACGTTGAAGGCGAAATCCCCGAAGTTATGTATGATAACAAGGCAAAGGATAACGTTGAAGCTTACGCACAGAGAATGGCTCAGCAGGGCATCGACCTTGACACATATCTTATGTATATGGGTATGGATAAGGCAATGTTTGAGTCACAGATGAGAGAAAGAGCTGTTGCAGACGTTAAATTTGAGCTTGCTATTGAAAAGATTGTTGAGCTTGAAGGCATCAAGGCTTCCGAGGAAGCAATCAACGAAGAATACAGCAAGATGGCTGAAATGTATCAGCTTGACGTTGAAAAGCTCAAGAGCATTGTTCCCGAGGCAACAGTTGCAGCAGAAATCGAAAAGCAGGAAGCTGTTAAGCTTGTAATCGATTCAGCAAAGGTAAAGAAGCCCGCTGCAAAGAAGACAGCAACAAAGAAGGCAGCTGCAAAGAAGGATGACGAAGCAGAAGCTCCCGCTGAAGAAAAGGCAGAGAAGAAGCCCGCAGCAAAGAAGACTACAAAGAAAACCGCAGCAAAGAAAGACGAAGCTGCTGAATAATCCTTCTGAAATCTAACTATACTTAATATGAGCTTTACGAATAAACCGGCGTTTTGCCGGTTTATTCATACTTTAAATGCGGAGAAAGGACTGAATAAAATGGCACTTGTACCTTACGTAGTAGAACAGACCAACCGAGGCGAACGTTCGTATGATATTTTTTCAAGACTTCTCAATGACAGAATTATCGTTCTTTCAGACGAAGTTAACGATGCAACCGCAAGCATAGTTGTTGCACAGCTTCTTTACCTTGAAGGTCAGGACGCTGAAAAGGATATCAGCCTTTATATCAACAGCCCCGGCGGTTCGGTAACCGCAGGTATGGCAATCTACGATACAATGCAGTATATCAAATGCGATGTTTCAACCATCTGCATCGGTATGGCTGCTTCAATGGGAGCATTTCTGCTTTCATCGGGTGCAAAGGGCAAAAGATTTGCTCTTCCCAACAGCGAAATTATGATTCACCAGCCGCTCGGCGGTGCAAGAGGACAGGCAACTGAAATCAAAATTGTTGCTGACCACATTCTTAAGACAAGAGAAAAGCTCAACAGAATCCTTGCTGAAAACACAGGCAAGAGCATTGAGCAGATTGCTCTTGACACAGAAAGAGACAATTACCTTTCAGCTCAGGAGGCTATGGATTACGGCCTTGTTGATAAGGTTCTCTACAAAAGATAAATCAGAGGTGTAACGATGCCGAGAGATGACGAAAGACGCGAAAAAAATGTCCGCT
>JAZQKN010000094.1:0-5771 GCA_045542175.1 Acutalibacteraceae bacterium
CCTGCAAGATGAGGTAATTTCATGAAAGGAAGTATCAAACCAGTACCCTTGAAATCCACCAAAACAAAAGCTATTTCCTGCGGTGAAAAGTTTAATGCCATAGACAAGATCCATGCTTGAAGCATTTCCGACTTACCCGAACCCGCCATACCTGCCACAATACCAAAAGGACCATGTTTACTTGCATGAATATCAAACATAAATAACTCGCCGTTTGATTTAACGCCAATCGGTACAGAAAGAGATTTATAACTTTTTGAGTTTGCCCATCTTGAAGCCAAATCAAGTTCTTGCGGACGGCGCACTCCGTAACCTTCAAGGAAGGTGATGTTATTGGGTAAAGAGGTTGAGCCTTTTACATCCGCAAGCTTCAGCGGAGCAAGTGCTCTTGCAAAGCGCTCATAGTCATTTTCGGAAATTACATCCGTTTTAAATTCAATTGTTCCGTTTTCACCGCTCTTTGTGAAAAGTTTGCCATTGCCTTGTGAAAGTTCAGCAAAAACAGAAGTGTCACTCGGAAGCACGTCAAAGCTGTCGGAAATTATGACTGCACCTGCACCATCGCCGCATTGCGATATCTGCTTTTGTATCAGCGGATTACTTGCAAGCTCCTCATCGGCAATAACAAACAGATAAAATGGCAATTTTTCTTTTTTATCGTTCTCATATTCCGAATCCGAAACAATTCTTGTTTCAAGAATTTCGCCAACTGTTTTAACTGAATCCACAATCGATACAGCTTCGCACGCAACATAACGGCGGCTTCTGTCATCATTAAAGCAATGCGGCAACCACCTCATCCAGTTCCATTCCATTTTTTCGGAATCCGAAAACAGAGCAACGATTTTCAAATCGTTGTATGTATGGAAAGTTGTCGCTTGAATTATCAAATTTTTAACCAAACGTTTTGCTTCTTTTCGTTCTCCGTAGACACCCATAACGGGATTTTTTTTAAAATCAACAGTTATAGGTGCGGCATCAATAATTCGGTATTTTTCTGTTTCACGCTTAATTTTTGAAAGCAAATCATCTTCCTGAAGTTCAAAACCATTGCTTTGGAATTTGGCCTTTAAACCAGCTTCAACCTTACCGTGCCCTATTCTGAAAGTCAGAAAATCCTTGTCGCCGCTTTTTCTGTTCCAAATTTCTTTTTCGCCGTTGGTTACGATTGAAACACATTCTGCGGTTTCGGGCGCATCGGCTTTCATGGTTTTCAACTGCTCGCGCACAGCAGTTTTAAGCTCCTGTGCAACGTTTTTGATATATTCGGTATATTTGGAAATCTTCAATTCAAAGGTTTTTTTGTATTTCTTTTTTGCCGCTATATGATTGGTGATACCAAGAGCAACGCTGATTAGTGACATTGGGGCTGAAAGCATAAATGAATTAGTTGAATAGATTGACGCAACAGCTATCGACATTGCAATCATTAAAATCGGTTGAAGCAGCAGGGAAACAAAATTTATCTCCGGCTTGTTCCCGATGTTGGGCGGATTTGTAATTTGCAGTTCGCCTGTTCTGTATTCCTCTTTTACTCTCGGAGACGGGTGAATTATAGGATAATCCTTTCCCATTACAGGTTCATCTTCTGTTCGGCATTCTATTTCTACTCTCTTTTCAAAAGTAAGCATTCCTTGTGAATATTTAAAATTGTAATCCACAATAGAGATTTCATCGCCGTCTTTTAAATCTGCTTGTGTAATTTTTCTGCCGTTAACATAAGTACCGTTTGAACTGTTCAAATCTATTATTCTTACATTTTTACCCGACAAATAAAAGCCTGCATGAAGTCTGCTGACCTTGGGATTCATAATAGCAATTGAACAGACGTCCTTTTTTCCGATTGTCATTTCGTTATTTATACGAACAGACATTTTCTCACTTATCTCATATAACTCGGCATATAACACATCTGTCTTTCTGACAGATACAGTTATTTTATCACCAATATCAATAGTGCCTTTTTTGAAATTTTGCCCGTTAACAAATGTTTTCCCCTTACTGAGGAGGAAAACATTTCCGGATTTATCAATAGAAAAACCCAAATGTCCTTTTTTAATGGATTTGTGTTTCAACATAATATTATCAAACTCATAGCTTCCGATCGAAACAGTATCTGAACAAACCAGCGGCAGTTCATACTGTTTATCAGCAAAAGTGACTTTGATAAACATATTCATACAAACATCTCCCTATATCAAATATTTACAAAAAAATCTTGATTATAAAAGTATAGATACTGTTTTTTGTCTTCATATTCACTGCTTTTTGAAAATTTGTTAAAAATAACGAAGATTTTTTTGAATATTATAACATATAAGACCACCATTGTCTATTATCGTAGACATAAAATTGTATAATAATTTGTAAACTCTATAATATAATATAAAAAGAGGTGTCCGTATGAACGAATTTAATACCAAAGCTGTCGGCACCGTTATCCGCCGCTTGCGAAAAGAAAAGGAGTTGTCGCAGGAAATTTTCAGCGGCCTTGCAGGCATAGCAAGAAGCCACCTTTCAATGATTGAAAGCGGCGATAAAAAAGCTAATTTTGAAACCCTCTGGAAAATCGCAAATGCCTTCGGACTTGACCCGCACGAGCTTGTGAAAATGATTGAAGAAGAAGCGAATAAGATAAACTAAACTCCGCTATGTTTGAAACATAGCGGAGTTTGTCATAGTTATATCTAAAAGAAATCTTTGCCAATATTTACACTATCCATTTTACCCTCTTTGTTAAAATAAAAGTAGGCATGCCAATCAATAGAACCGTCATTATCTCTATATTCTCTTTTACTAGTGTAGACAGTAACATCAAATTCACTAACATTAATTTTACTCAAAAACTCTGTTTCTGTCATTCCTCTATAAATCCCACCAGAAATCTCAAAATCACAACTTTCATCGTACTCTGAAATATACAGAGAAATAACTACCGCATCCGTTCCGGAAATTTGATAATCTTCAAAATTTTTAATATCACATAAAATATATGTTTCGCCTTTCGTCAATGTTATTCCGGATACTTGATGTGCCGCAATTCCAACGGGTGCTTCTGTAACTACCCAACCGTTTCTAACAAATTCAGAAACTGGTGCGGGCAATGTGTAATAATCCCCTTGAAGTTTTACCGTAAATGTTTTCCAGTTGTCATTTAATCCGCTCGGAACAATATATCTGTCTGAATAGTCAGGTGCAGGTCCGTTTACTGTATTATCGCCATCACTTTTTATCTTATTATACATTTCAAAGGTTCTGATCGTTCCTGTTTCTTCTTCTATGTCAAAATGATATTTTATTCCTGTTGATTTTTCGTATTCAATATAGTAAGTACCTCTGTCTGTAGGTTCACCCCAACATGAAATTACATCGTCAACCGAACTTTGACTTGTAAGCTTTAATTCTTTTGCAAGCTCAATACTACAATTATTCTCTTGCTTCCATAAATCGTATTTCAATCCTCCCACATTACAATCTTTTACTTTCTTTGCATTTCCACTCATATTTATAATGCACAACATTATTTCTCCGTTATTGTTTTTCTGACTTACAAATGTATCACTTTCACCACCCATTTCATCGTTATCTGCATTGTTCATAGAATAAACATAATCCCAATTTGAATTCTTGAAATTGTTAAAATGGGTAGGAAGTTTGTAACCAATTCCGTCAATAGCAATCGTAAAATCCCAAATATCATCGGAAAGAGGTACTCCTGTATATGTTACTTCCCTTTCCGGCTTTTTTGTGGTTTCAAATTCACTTAATTCTTCATCATAGTAATAATTGCCCATAATCTTATCCAGTTCCACCATTGCCTGCGACTCAATTGCTTCGTAAGCTTTCTTCTTTTCAACAGCCTTAACAATCCTAACCACGCCAAAAACAGCCACACCAATCAAAACAGCCGCAAGAGCTATGATAACCATTAGTTTTCTGTTGTCTTTCATCTTGTTTTTATCGGGAACAGGGTTTTCAGACATTACTGTTTTGTTGTTATTCTGTTCACACATACATATTTCGTTTTCCTCAAGTTCTTTACCGCAAAATCTGCAATACATAATGACACTCCTTTTGTTTTTTTGCTCAGAACATTTAATTTTGTTCCAAAATATAAAGATATTTGATTTGTAACAGAAATTCAAAATTTGAAATATTTGTTTAATATTTTAACATATATTTTGCACTTTGTCTATTATAATAGACAAACTCCTGCGTTTAAAAGGCTCGTTATGCCGATAATAGAATAACGAGCTTTTGGTTTTTAGCATATCAATATGCCTTTTCTAAACATCTGAACCATTGTTGACTGAATATTTGAAAGCTGAAAATTAAGTTTATAGAAACGAACAATTACGCTGTCAGTTGCCAAAACATTACCTGCGCTGTCGGTAACTTTAACGGTTATTGTTGCTTTCCTCGCAAAGAAAAAGCCTTTATTTGTAACCTTTCCGTTTGAATCAACAAGCACCTTCGGATTGTCAGAAGTCCACTCAACATTATATCCGTCAGACACATCGCAATCAAATTTTACTGATTCACGCGAATAGCTTTTAAACAGAGAAACTTTTTTGTTGTATTCGTCGATATTTTTGCCGTCAAGAATAATGTCTGCTTTAAGATTATCAGCTGAAACCGTTATTTCAAACGAAGCACTTTTGGTTGTTTCACCGAAAGTATAATAAATTGTAACAGTTTTATCACCGATTGATGATGTGTCTACATTAGAGATATCATAATCCGTAATCACTTGCAATTTTCTGTCACTGAAAAGTGCGGTTACCTCCATATCGGATATATCAAGCTTTTCGTTAAGCGCATAATGGGTTTTAGAAGGCATTTTGGTGATTAAAACACCGCTCAAATAAGTTTCAACCTCAATAACTGCAAATTCGCTGAAATGGTCAGTTTCAAATACAATGTAGTTACCGTCAAGAGTGCTTGCGAAACGAACGAGCGGGTCAACAGGGTCATCTGTAACATGATAAACACGACATTTTTCAGGTTTAACATCATCGGGAATTTTGATTTTCACAAATACTGTTCCATTGGGCTGAACTTTTTCTCCATCCTGAAAAAGGTTGATATCATAATACTGAACACTTTTTATGTGACCGCCTACTGCAAAGTTTGCGGTTTCGTAATTTGAGGGGTCAAGCATATCAACCGTCAGCAATGTTGCAGGATAAATTTCCTTTGCTGTTGCGCTTACAATAACGCCGTTAGGCTCGTTTCTAAGAATAACAGATGCATATTCAAGAGATGAAGCTGCAAAAACTATTCTATCTGCAAAGCCGTCAACAATATTTTGCTGGGTAATATTCAAAGTGTAATCAACAGTAGCTATACTTTGGTCAAGCACTGCAAGCGATGCCTGCGAATAAAGAACACGGTCTATCTTTTCGCTTTGAGCAACAGCCTCAATCACTTTTGTATAGTCCGCAGGAAGATATTCCAGATTAGCTATTGCATCGTCTATTGCTTTTGCATATTCGGTAACTAATGACTGGTTTGACACATCAAGAGTTTCATCAACCGATAAAATTGCGCTGTCAAGAACAGCAAGACTTTCTGCTGTATAGAGTGATCGTTCAATTGCTTCCGCCCTTGATTTTGCAGCTTCAATTTCGGAATAGTCTGCAGGAAGATATTCAAGCTGTTCTTTTGCATATTTAATATCATTTATCCAATTATCAACCATATCCTGAGTTATAACAGTTATTGTCATATCAACACTTGAAACAGCATTATCAATGGGAATCAAAGATTTT
>JAZQKN010000095.1:0-13323 GCA_045542175.1 Acutalibacteraceae bacterium
GGCTTCGCTAACCAGCCCGTACCCGGTGCTGCAAACGGCGGCTTCGCTAACCAGCCTGTACCCGGTGCTGCAAACGGCGGCTTCGCTAACCAGCCTGTGCCCGGTGCTGCAAACGGCGGTTTTGCTAACCAACCCGTACCCGGAATGCAAACAAATCAGTACGGTCAGCCTGTACCCGGTATGCAGACAAATCAGTACGGCCAGCCTGTACCCGGTATGCAGACGAATCAGTACGGCCAGCCTGTACCCGGCATTCCCGAGCCTCCCAAGAAGAAAAAGTTCTATAAAAGATGGTGGTTCTGGCTCATTATCGTTGTTGTTATCGGCATAATTGCTATCGGTGCAAGTTCAGCAAGTGACTCAGGTGGTTCCGGCGGTTCCGGAAGCGGATATAACACCACATACATTAATCCGTATGTAAAAATGGTTAAAAACGCTACTCACAGTTCATACGGTATTACTTACGGTGCTGCATTTGAAAACTTCTTTTCAGATACAAGCTGGACTTACTTCACTTCAACAGACGGCCTTCATGTAGTCGAATTTGAAGGTGATTTCTATTATGATAACCGTCCTGCTACAGCAAGAATTCAGTTCATTGTAAATACAACCGAAGGTACGTTTACAGCACATTATCTTGCTATCAATGAGGTAAGCCAGAATAAGCTGATGTTGGCTACACTTATTCAGAAAGTATTTGAATCATATTAATCTGAAATAACAGATAACAATTTTGAAGTAAGATCTTCATTTGGTTCAAACGGAGGCACATACGTAATCACAAAGGGTTATGTCTGCGTTACATATTCAACCAACAACGCTACATACAATATCCCCTATGAAATCGTAGATGGCCAGCTGAACCTTGACTGTGCAACAGCATTCAGCATTTACGAATAATCATTACAACAACATAATCTTCACGCCGTCCGGGTTTTGTACCCGGACGGCTCTTTTTCTCCTTAAAGATTTCATTTTAAACCATAAACAAAATATCCCCTTGTAAAAAGACGTGTTTTCCTGTAAAATACAACAAGAGGTGATAATATGAACGTTAAACTTATCGGAAAACCCAGAATAATAATGTCAAATCCTCACAGCCATCACGCATATTTTGCCTGGCCTACCGTTTCCAGGTTACAAAACGGTAAAATTGCCGTTGGTGCATCGGGATTCAGGCTTGAACACGTTTGTCCTTTCGGTAAGGCGGTTATTTCTTACAGCTCCGACGACGGCGAGACGTATACTCTGCCCGCTCCCGTAATCGATACACCTCTTGATGACAGGGATGCAGGTATCTGCACGTTCGGAAAAAGCGGAGTTATCGTCACTTCTTTCAACAACTCTGCCGATATGCAGAGGGAATATAATAAAGAAAACGAATACGTTCAGAATTACATAAATACAATCACAAAAGAAGACGAAGAAAAATATCTCGGTGCCACCTTCCGTATCAGCCGTGACTGTGGTGCCACTTTCGGAGAAATCCACCGCTCCCCCGTCACCTCTCCCCACGGACCTACAGAGCTTAAAGACGGAAGTGTTTTGTGGGCGGGAACAAGATTTGAAAACGTTTTCGGCGGCATTGAGGTGCACCGCCTTGATACGGAAAGCGGCGAAACCGAACTTATCGGAAAAATAACGGCTTCAGACGAAAAATTCGTACTTAACGAGCCTCATCTTATTGAGTTACCGAGCGGCAGACTTATATGCCATATGAGATGTGAAAATTCAGAGCTTTTTAACGGTGGAGAGGAAGAACTGTTCACCGTTTTTCAGAGCGTTTCCGATGACGGCGGCAAAACGTGGTCTGCACCCGAAATGCTTCTTGATGAAACAGGCGGAGCACCGCCTCATCTTATTCAGCTCAGCTCGGGAATCCTTCTTTGCACCTACGGAAGAAGAAAAATGCCCTACGGTATTATGGCTATGATGAGCACTGACGGCGGTGAAAGCTGGAAAAAAGATATACGCATTTACGAAAACACCGCAAGCGACGATATCGGTTACCCCTCAACAATCGAGCTTGACGACGGCACACTGATTACCGTTTTTTACGCAACAGACGGTGAAGATAAACCTTGCAACATTATGCAGCAGAAGTGGAGAATTGAATAAAGCGCTTCTGACCTCGGGAGGAGAAAAAGACTTTGCAAAAAGTAAAAACAGAGTTTTCGAAAAAAGATATAATCATTTTTATTCTTATGGGTATAACAGCTGTGCTTATCACCGTTACGGGAATTTATTACAAGCAGAATTTTCTGCGCATTCTGCCTCTGTATATTTCTCTTGCAGTAGGTATGCTTCAGTCAAAGGTAAACCGCTACGCAACCCTTATCGGCAGCATTAATTCATTGCTTTACGGTGCGGTTTATATCTATTACAATCTCTACGGCGCGGCTTTTTCGGCAATTTTCTTTTCTTTTCCCATTCAGATTTTAACCTTTATCCGCTGGAATAAAAACAAATGGAAACATTCCACAGTATTGAAAAAGCTCAGCAACAAACAAAGAATACTGCTTCTGCTTGGCTTTGCTATTTCACTTGCCGCTATGTGGATTATTCTTCCGCTTATAGGCTCACAATACGTTTTTCTTGACAGCGTTACAACCCTGCTCGGCATTGTGATATATTTTACAACGATGTTCGCTTACGTTGAATACACGTTCTTAATGATTATAAACGGCGTGCTCGGCATAATTCTTCATATAACAATGGTGCCCGACACCCCTGAAATTGCAACGCATCTTATTTTCTCGGTTTATTCGTTTATATGTGTTGCGTTCGCGTTTTTTCAGGCAAGAAAGCTCTATGAAAGCCAGCAAAAAAAATAAAAATACAAATGAGGTTGAGCAAATATGAAACCAACTGAAAAAATTTTAAAAAGCGAAAACAAAGAGCTCGCAAGGCTTAAAAAAATGCAAAACCGCAGTGCGGGAAGTAAATACTTTTTAATTCTGCTCATACTCATTGCGGTTGTAAATATCCTTGATGAAGTTACAAGCAACCTGACTGTTACCGTGCAGTCTTCGTTTGTAACGGAATTCTTCGTAAACAACCCGTTTATGGGTAAGTATTACACCTATGAAGATGGGCTTGCATTCCACTCGGGCATCGGTGTTTTCACTTACGTTTTAGGAATATTCACTCCGTTTTATAAGGCTCTTGCCGATAAATGGGGCAGAAAACCCCTCTTCGTTATTTCAACGCTCGGTATGGCAACAGGTCTTCTGGTAATTCACCTTTCCTCAAGCTACATAATGTTCCTTGTCGGCTTTGCAATTATAAGCTTCTTTATGGGTCACGATATTCAGATTATCTATATTCTTGAGGAAGCACCCGATAAGCACCGCGCAAAGATTTACAGCTTTCTTAAAAGCTTCGGCATTTTAGGCGTTATTCTTATTCCGACTCTTCGCGATATGCTTATGGGCGACGACGCAACAAAATGGCGTGATATTTTCCTCGTGCCCGCCATTATCGGCTTTGCGGCAAGCGTGCTCGTTATTCTTCTTGCCAAAGACACAAAGGTTTTCATCGGCGAAAAAATCGCCTATCTTTCCCGCTCTTATGAAGAAAGACAGGCTGAAAAAGCTCTCAAAAAGCAGCAGAAAGAGGCTCAAAGAAATCAATCCGGCGTATTCAACGGTGTAAAATATATTTTTGCAAATAAGGATACGAAAATGCTCATCATTGCCCACATCATTTTCGATGCCGCAATGCCCGCAATTGCGCTTTATTTTGAATCCTCAATGCACCGCGCGGGAATGAGCACAAGCAACATCACAAAAGCTTTGTTTATGGTGCCCGTAATCTATGCGGCAATCACCTTCCTTTCGGGCTTTATTGCCGATAAAGCCGGCAGAAAAACAACCGTTACTCTTTTCTCCGTAACCTGCGTTGCGGGATATATTCTCTTTGTTACGGGAATTCTCAACGGCTGGAATCCTTATCTTATCGGCTCGTTTGCGGGTCTTTATCAGGGCTCATACTGGATTGGCAGAGACTATATGAACGTTATGATGACCGAAAAAGTACCCACAGATATCCGTGCATCGGTTGTAGGTGCAGAAGGACTTCTTGTTATCATCGGTCTTGCAGTCGGCTATATAACAACAATTATCGGTATGACCGTTATGCCCATCTGGTGGGCATGCCTTGCGGTATCAATACCCACGGTTTCGGTTGCCGCCGTTATGTTTACCCTTAAAGTTAAAGAAACAAAGGGTGTAAACCTTGACGAAATAGAATAACAAAAACATTTTATATCATATTATTTTGATATTGTTACAACATATTAAAAAGGTCTGTCTTCCGTAAAAGAAGACAGACCTTTAATTTAACTTTCCGTCACTCAATAAGAACGGCAGATTTTACTGAATCCCCAAATGGTAGCGCCCTGTCGTTATATGACATATTCAGTCCGCCGGGATTGCAGCTTATAGTGTTGCCGATAATACTTCCGTGAATATCAAAATCACCCGAACTCAGTGCAACGTTTCCGTTAGGCGCATATATCATTCCCCATACGTCGAAGCCGCCCTGCTGTGAATAGAGGGTTATATCGCCGTTTCTTGAATAAATCGAAAGCGTGCCTCCCTCTTCATTATAAGTGTGCGTACTGCCGCCGATTTTTATATCGTCCTCGGCAATTATGCAGCCATTGAGCGTGATTCCGTTGGATCCCTGATTTGTTGAAACACTTCCTCCGCTGTAAATCACACCGCGTATGAGGTACGTGCCCTGACCTGAAAGTTCAAGTGCACCGACGCGGTTGTAAATATCGCCTTTAAGGGTCATCGGTCCGCAGATTGTTGTTACGCTGTCATCAGATGAATATCCCTTTCCGTAAACGTAAATGTCGCCGTTGATGTAGGCTCCACCACTCTGGATATCGAGTTTTTTGTAAGCATAAACATTTCCCGTTACGTTCATCGTAACACTGCCCTGCTTTACGAAATCGCCTCTGCAATAAACGGGTGCTTTGAAAACCGTAGGCCCGCTGAGCGTTGCATTACCGCCGATATATGTTTCGCATTCGCAGGTAAGCGTGTAAGTTGAGCCTCTTGTGAGGTTGCCGCCACAATAGAAATAATCGCCGTAAACAGAAGTGCTTCCCTGAAGCGAAACGTTGCCCTCAACGTAGAGATTTCCGCCGATTTTAAGATTTTTGTCCCAACCTGTTGAAAGGTTGCCGCCGCAATAAACATTACCTGTTACGTAAACGGGACACTGCGGATTAAAATCACCTTCAACGTAAAGGTCACCATATATCGTCATAAGTTCCGAGCCCCAGCCCGTGGAAAGATTCCCCGCACAGTAGGTTGCACCGTTTATTGTAAGAATGGAGTTTATTGTGGTATCTGCACTGTATTTGTTAACGTATCTTGCACTGCTGCTTATATGCTGATAAGTTTTTTCAAACATACCCTCGTTTGCAACAGGAGCAACTCTCATTATCATTTCGTCATAATCGGGCATCTGTGTAAATTTCATATTACTCTGAACGCCGCCGACGTTGACGCTGTACTGGTTATATCCCGCACTCTGCGCCGAAAAGACCGTACCTGTCACGGAACTTCCCGAACCGCCATCAGCATAAACGTTGCCGTTACCGAAAACGCTGCCGCCGATGTTATAGTGACCTCCGAGAGTAAACGGAACAGTATCGCCGTGGAACATCAGATAATCCACGTCAACCGAAACGTTTTTATCAACATATTTTGCCGCGGCTTTTGCGTAAATCTGAACGGAATCAACCTTAAAAAGACTTGCAAAGATTGTCTTTGCTTCGCGCGTATCGGAAACTCGCACAATTTCGTCCGTCGGAAATTCAACAACAACGTTTTCTGTTGAAAATCCGTTCTTTTCAACATATTCAAGAGCAACCGCTCTTGCTTTGGTTTCATCGGGCATATATCTTACTGCCGCAAGTGCCGCCGCATCCATCGCGCTCTGAAGACGGCTCTTCTGGTAGTATTTAAGACCCATATCAGTTACAAGTGAAGTCACAGAAAGAAAAGCTACGAGACACAGAACGGCGATAACCATTACCGCTCCGTCTTCTGCCCTAAAAAACCTGTTTAACCGCAGTTTCTTTTTGAACATTGCCTACGCTTCCTTTCTTTTTATTTTATAAATTAAAATTACTCCGCACGGCTTTCACTGAACGACTGCTTTATCTGTTCCATCTGTTTTGTAAGCTCTGAAAGTGTCAGTTCAGCCTGGCTTATGTAATAATCCTGAAGCTTCAGTTCTCGCTGAAGAGCAAGCTTGCTTCTTGTATGCTCACTTTCAAGCTGACCGACCTTATCGGCATACTCATAAGCCTGATTTTTATTCAGTTCTTTGAGACGGAGAATTTCACTTTCGTTTTCTTCAATCTGTCTTACAAGAATGCCGTTTTTAACTTCAAACTCTGCAGTCTTCTTCTTATCCTCGTCAGCCTGCGCTGAAAGCTCAATGAACTCAAGAGTTTTTTCTTCAAGACCTTGCTTGGCAATCTGAAGCTCTGTTTCATATTTTGCGTTGTCGGATTTTGAAGCTTCAAGCTGTGCGGTTATGTCCTTGTAATCAGCAAAAAGTGAATCATATTTCTGCACAAGAACGGGAATCTGCGAATTCTCACGTTCAAACACTGCCATTTTTTCACTGAGCGCACTGTTTTCAGCCTGCAACTGTTCAAGCTTCTCTTTAAGAACAGCTATCACACGGTCATATTCCTCGCTGGCTCCCGTATCCTCTATGATAACCTGCTCGGGAATACCCTGCTTTGCATTTTCAAGCTCTGCCTTGACAGCTTTATATTTTTCAGAGTAGGAATCTCTTTCTCTGTTGGAAATCTGCAGTTCTTCCTTTATTGAGGAGAGTCTGCTTTCATAGTTACGTGTAGCCGCAACATATGTTTTATTCAGCTCGCTGATATACGAAGCAACCTCTTCAGGGTCGTATCCGTATAGAACTTTTTTGAAGCCAAACTCTCCGTCAGCAGCATCTTTTGAACGTATTTTATCCGAGGGAGCTTTTTCAGAGCTGTTTTTTGCAGCTTTTGCGTTTTGCCTGTTTTCAGCTGCCTTAACTTCAGTTTCTTCCAAAGTCTGATTCTTAACTTTTTTCATTACGAATCCCTCACTTACGTTTCTGTATTTCAAGCACATCGCCCTTGAAAATATCAAGTTTCGATGACATTGATGCGTTGATCTCAATAACACCTTCTGCATTTTTTACCGTTTTGCAGATTTTATTCGGCTTGACGTTTTCGTGTATCTCTACAACCGTTCCGTCCTTCGAAAGATAAATAACGTCAATCGGGAACCTCATACTGAACGTATGAATCTGATTGCACGGTCTGATATAGAGTGCATAGTCAGGCTCAATCGCCTTTCTGAACATCAGCCCTTTGAATCTTGTAAAAAACGAATCTGCAATTTCGGCATTATCAGTTATTATTCTGTTGTTTTTGGTTATCAGTATTTTTTTCATAATCACATCTTAAAAAGTATCAATTATGTTAAGCACGGTCGGTCCCATAAGAATTATGAAAACTACAGGGAAAATGAACAGAAGCATCGGAACCAGCATTTTGATTGATGCTTTCATTCCTTTTTCCTTTGCCTTCTGGCTTCTTTCAATTCTCAGCTGCTCCGACTGTGCTCTCATTACGTTGTTGATCGGAATACCGAGCTGTTCAGCCTGTATAAGTGCCGAGGCAAAGGTTTTAAGCTCGTCAAGATTTGAGGCATCGCAAAGATTCTGAAGCGCTTCTCTGCGGGTTCTGCCCATCTGGATTTCACGGTAAACTATGAGAAGTTCATCGATGAACGGGCCGCTGAGCTTTTGCGAAACCTTTAAAAGCGCCGCGTCAAAGCTGAGACCCGCCTCAATACAAACACAGAGCAAATCCATCGCGTCGGGAAGCTGCTTTTTAATGCCTGACTGATGGCTTGATACCCTTGAGCGAAGATACATCGTAGGTCCCATAATACCAATAAGGACTCCGATCACCAGAACAAGAAGCTTAATCATTATACCCATTTTAACCGCAAGAACGATAATGAGCGTCAGGAACACAACGCCGATTAAGACCGCCTGCTTGATAAACTGAAAATCCGCAGGGTCCATAAAAATGCCTGCATATCTGAGCTGTTTGCGGATTGCTTCAAGCGTTTTTGTCTGATTGCTCTTTTTCTTTTTGGGAAAGAATTTTTCAAGCTTTTCGCCAATCTTTTTTATCCCCTTGCCAAAGACTCTTTCATAAAACGAAAGCTGAAGCTCCTGAAATACAGGCTGGGATACCGAATTGTTTATCTTGTCTATTCGCCTTTGCTTATTATCGATTTTCTGGCCGATAGGCGTTGCTATAAGCACGCAAAGAACAAATGCTAAAACCGAATACATGATAACAAGTATTTCCAAAAAGCTCACCTCCGTATCAGTATTCTATGGTAACTACCTTTCTGATTGCAAGGAAACCCAGAATTTCCATTACTATGCTCACCGCGAGCATTATGTTGCCTGCCGGTGTTGTAAAAAACGTTGTCATATAATCGGGATTGACAACCATCAGAACAACAGCAATACAAATAGGAAGAGCACCGATAATCATACCTGACATTCTTCCCTGTGCGGTAACTGCATTTATTTCGCCTTTTATTTTAATTCTGTCTCTTATTGTTTTTGAAATGGTTGTGAGTATTTCCGAAAGATTACCGCCCGTTGTTCTCTGAATAAGAACAGCCGAAACAACAAGCATAAGGTCGGGGCTTTTTACTCTGTCAACCATATTGTTCAGAGCTTCTTCCATCGTTGCTCCGTATCTGATTTCATTACACACTCTGCCGAATTCTATGCCGACGGGTGCGGGCATATCGTTTGCAACGTTTTCCATTGTCTGCTGGAATGAAAAACCCGAACGCAGACCGTTGCACATCATTATCAGAGTATCGCCGAGCTGTGCTTCAAAAGCTTTTTTTCTTTTATCTTTTTTCATTTTGATAAAAAGCAGCGGCCATACCGCACCGTTAGTCGCCATAGTGAATGACGGCAACAAACCTGCACCGAAAAGTGCCGCAAGTCCGGCGGGAACAAAAGTGAAAAAGATCCATATAAAGCAGAATTCCTCAGGCTTCATCATTATATCGGCAAGTATCATCTGATTGAAAAGCATATCCATAAGCTTTTTCTTCTGAACGGATTTTTTGCCGTTGCCGCCCATTGCCATTTTAAGAAGCGATGACTGGCGTTTTTTCTTTTTTTCCTGAATCTGAAGAGTAAGACTGCTTTTTTTATCGGCAAGCTTGTTCATTCTTGTTTCAACCTTGCGCCTGCCTGCGGTTGCCGTGCCCAGAACACTTATCATAAGGAAAAAGCTAAAAAGTGCGAATGAAACAGAAAGAATCACAATACTAATCTGTAAACCAGTCATTATTCACCGACACTCCGTTTCCTCTTATTTTTTCAAGGCAATTCGGTCTGACTCCCGTCGCATGGAATCTGCCTACGAATTTTCCCGTGGCATCAACCGTACCGTCGGTTTCGTAAACAAATATATCCTGCATACTTACTATATCGCCTTCCATACCGACAATCTCGGTAATGGAGGTGATTTTTCTTGTACCGTCACGAAGACGGCTTTGCTGAACGATAATATCGATTGCGGATGAAATCTGGTCTCTTATAGCCTTAAGAGGCAGCTCCATACCGCTCATAAGCACCATTGTTTCAAGTCTTGCCACGGTATCTCTCGGGGAGTTTGCGTGGGTTGTTGTAAGCGAGCCGTCGTGACCCGTGTTCATTGCCTGAAGCATATCCAGCGTTTCTTCTGAACGAACTTCGCCGACGATGATTCTGTCAGGTCTCATACGAAGGGCGTTCTTTACAAGGTTTCTGATTGTAACGGCGCCCTTGCCTTCAAGGTTGGCAGGTCTTGCTTCAAGAGTTATAACGTGCTCCTGTTTAAGCTGAACTTCCGCCGCGTCTTCGATGGTAACTATTCGCTCATCCTCGGGAATATACGATGAAAGAACGTTAAGAAGCGTTGTTTTACCGCTGCCCGTACCGCCCGCAACAACTATGTTGAGCTTGCCCTTTACACACGCTTCAAGAAAGCGGAGCATATCGGGTGTAAGCGAGCCGAAAGTTAAAAGCTGCTGTGCGGTTATGGGCTTTTTACCGAACTTTCTTATGGTAAGAACGGGGCCTACCAGCGAAAGCGGAGGTATTATTGCGTTAACACGCGAGCCGTCTGCAAGACGGGCGTCAACCATCGGGCTTGCCTCGTCAACGTGTCTGCCTACGTTTGAAACTATTCTGTTGATTATGTTCATAAGATGTTCTTCATCTCTGAACTTTATATCCGTAAGTTTAAGTTTACCCTTATCTTCAACGTAAACCTTGTCAGGTCCGTTTACCATTATTTCACTGAAATTCGGGTCCTGAACAAGCTCCTCGATGGGGCCGTAACCCATAATATCGTTGAAAAGCTCCGTTGCAACCTTCACTCTGTCGATTCTGGGAATCATATACTCATCTTCGTTTACCCTGTCATCAACAATCTTGAACATTGCTTCGCGGTCGGTAACGATTTTTCCGCTCTTATTCATTTCATCTATAATAGCGGTGTGAATTTTCCGTTTAACCTCAAGATAAGGATCTTCTGTTATTTCTTCGGGGTCAGCTTTAACCAATATCTCCTCAGCTGTGTTTTCCTGAAGATTAGGTTTTTTCTGACTGTCTATTCTGTCTAAAAGTCCCATACTAAAACCCCTTTGTGCCTTGACTGTTTAAACTGCATCAGTGTTTGCCGAGTTTAAACAATCCGTTCTTTTTGGTCGCTTTTTCTTCAATGGGAACAACGCCTGTATGAACCTCGATTATCTTATTTGCAATTTCAGAAATTCCTTTTGATATTGCCGACTTCGGACCTGCAACGGTTACTGCAAGACCCTTGTTTATGCTCGAGATTGCCGTAGCGTAATCAGCGGGAACAACTGCAAACATTTTAGTCTTGAACATATCTTCAAAATCTTCTGTTTTCACAAGACCTTTTTCAAACTTGTTAATAACAAACCTGATTTTTTCTCTCTGATGAAGCTGGTCAAGAATGCAGTAACAAACCTTTGCGTTGTGAAGCGAAAGCATTTCATTATTGTAAACGAGGAAGATTTCTTCGCAGTTTTCACAGGCGGTGATTGTTGTTTCATTGAAGGATGCGGGAAGGTCGATAATTATGTATTCATAATAAGGACGCATAATATCGATTATTTTTTCAACGTGCTTGGGAGTTACAAACTCTGCAAGTTCCGAGCTGTTGGGAGCACAAAGAACGCTCACGCCTGTACTGTGTTCGGTTGCGAAAGCGTTGATATTTTCAATGGTGATACCGCCTCTGTCCTGAACGAGGTCAACTATTGAATTCTTGCCGTCAATATCAAGAGCCATTGAAATATCGCCGAACTGCAAATCAAGGTCAAGCAGCATTACTCTTTTGCCTGCCTTTGCAAGCTGTGCCGCAACACCGATTGCGATTGTTGTTTTTCCCGTGCCGCCCTTTCCGCCGAAAAAGCCGATCGCCTTGCAGCGCACTTTCTTTCCTTCGTTTGTATCAAGCATTCTCTGCTGTTCAAGCTTGTAAACAGTTTCAATGCTTTCCGAAAATGCGTCGGGTCCGATTCCGTCGATGGGCAACACCTTGCGTATGCCGTGCTGTGCCGCTTTGTTTACAAGTTCAACGGAAATGTTATCGTTAACCAGAATAACAATTGTTCCTCTGAGCGCTGTGAGAAGCTCCTGAACAAACGTGAATACCGATTCGGGTACCTCTCCTCTTACTGCACAAAGAACAACTTCAGGAAATTTATTGATTATTTTCGTTTTGCCTTCGGGGGTGAATTCCGAGTAACCGCTGATTGCAAATTTATCATCGGTTACAAGATTTTTAACATCTATCCTTAAATCAAGATCTTCGGACAGAACAAGCAAATTTATTCTTTCCATATCTGATCCACCTCAAATGAATTTTATGCTGCGGGTTCAGCGGGAGTTGTCGGTGCGGGTGCTGCCTGAGTAGGAGCTTCGGACTGCGGAGCGTTTGTGCTTTCTTCAGCCGTTACGCCTTCAGTATCGATTCCGAGCCCTTCCGAATGAGGAACAAGAACCACTCTGTAGTGTACAACGTTTGAGTCATCCGGTTCTTCCATCTCCATAAGTTTCGGAATTTGTTCCTTGGTTAACACAAGAGTTATAAGCGTATAAGCAGCCGACGTTTCTTCGCTGTCCGCAGGAATATACGTGCCAACTCTTATTACCTCAACATTTTCAAGTACAGGCTCTTTTGATGACGTATAAACGTTATCATTGATTTCATCATCATCGTTATAAATATTTACTCTGTCGCCTTCTTTAATAAAATATGAGACTGCGTTTTCTTCTTTTACATATATTGAATAAGCGTACGTTCCGTTCTGAAGCTGATATGAAAGTCTGTCGTTTGACTCTCCCGAACCGACAAGTGCCAGCTTCTGTGAAACAAGCTGCTCGCCTGCGTAAATCTTCTGGGTTGTCATATAACCTTCGATCTGGTTTGCATCGGTTACCGCACCGCTTATTACTGAATCCAAAGGAACTTTCTTTTCAGTAAAAAGCTCTTTTGTCAGAACCGTATTTTCTTCAATATCTGCGTTGGCTATATATACCGTTGCGTGTTCAACACCTGTTACAACCTTGCTGGTTTTTAACTCGTTAGCAAAGAAATATGTCGCAACGCCTGTTGCCAGCGCAACAACCGCTGCTATCAGATAAATCTTTTTCATAACAGATTAATACCTCACTATGATTCTACTTTCATAATTACTGATGAATATATAGTTTTTTCTCTTCCCATAAACGTGCTGAGCACAGGAGTGAGAAAGTTGATTTCTGCTTCAAGATTAACCGTTACGTCGCCTGAAGTGGGATCGGCAGGAGAACTGTATATTATCTCAATCTGCACGTCGTTTGCGAAAACGGTTGTCGTTGTGTTTTCAATGTGTGCCTCAATCGCCTGTGTGTCACATCCCTCTGCGGTGTTAACAACTGCATATCGGGCACCTTCACGGCAGGCATTGTTCAGCGAAAGCTGATTATAAAACAGCCAGCCGAAATCGATTATCCCGCACAGTATCAAAAGAAATATCGGCAGGATCAGAGCAAATTCAACCATCGCCTGACCGTCCTCGCCTTTTCCTTTTTTTCTTGCTGTTCTTCTTTTCAACAATGCCTTCACCTCCTTAGGGTTCATTTATAATCAGGATGGGGTCAGCTCGCTCAGCGAGCGAACCGACCCCA
>JAZQKN010000096.1:0-16405 GCA_045542175.1 Acutalibacteraceae bacterium
TTTTTTGTGATATATTAATCGAGCGTTCCACGCTGGTGTAGCTCAGTTGGTAGAGCAGCTGATTTGTAATCAGCAGGTCGGGGGTTCGAGTCCGTCCACCAGCTCCAGACCTGATTTCATCAGGCAACTAAATAATCGGAAGAGTTCCCGAGCGGCCAAAGGGAGCAGACTGTAAATCTGCCGTCAACGACTTCGGTGGTTCGAATCCACCCTCTTCCACCAGAAAAAAGCACTTCTTCGGAAGTGCTTTTTTCGTTATATTCGCCTTCGGCGAGTGAATTATTTGCTTCGTTGCAGTATACCTGCGGCATACTGAGGAACTTTTTATTACCGCTTCCTTTGCGTAGAAATATGGCGAAAACCTTTATTAGGATTGATTATAACCGCTAAAGACAAATCTTGACATTTATGCGGCTTCAGATTACTATATCTGACGGTGGTGATATTAAAATGACTGAATCGATTTGGAACGGTTTTAAGCGGCTTGACTTTTCGTTTGAAGGAAGATCCGCAATTCTTGTTTGCCCCCAAAATGCAAATGAGAACAAAAACTGGTTGTTAAAAACCGAATATTTCAATGCTTTTCCGGAATTTGAAATAGAAATGGTAAAAAGAGGTTGGCACCTTGCGTTTATTGATAATATTACCCGTTGGTGTCTGGACGAAGATCTTGATTTGAAAAAACGTTTTGCAACGTATTTGTCGGAAGAATATGGGTTATACGGAAAATGTGTTCCCGTCGGTATGAGCTGCGGCGGAATTACCGCAAGCAAATTTGCCGCAAAATACCCCGAATGTGTCTCTGCCATTTATCTGGATGCTCCGGTACTGAATTTTCTTTCGTGCCCTGCAGGTTTAGGAAAAGCAAATGACGAAATGATGCCGGAGTTTATACAGGCTACCGGTATGGACTTGTCACGGCTTATCAGTTACAGAGAGCATCCCATTGATAAGATGTCCTTGCTTCTGGAGAATAAAATCCCGATCATACTGGTGTATGGAGATTCCGACAGTATTGTTCCTTATGAAGAAAACGGAGCCGTTCTTGAAAAGTATTATCGGGAAAATGGCGGAATAATTTCAGCTATCGGTAAAGCAAACTGCGCTCACCATCCCCACGGACTGGATGATAATACACCTATCATAGAATTTGTTGAAAAATATTCCAAGTGACGTCGCATTTTACTGCTCGATTATACGGTGTCTATACAATTCTTAACAGACAAAACAAGGTTTGTACCGTCAGGTACTGACCTTGTTTTTTTATGTGTTTGTATTTCAACATACGGACGGATTAAACGCACGGTCAGGAATATTCATTTTGATGCAAGATAATACAAATAGCAAAATATTTATATAATATAATTGACTTTTATAATATAAATGTATATAATCAAAATATATGTCGATTTGTGATTTTTCTTGCGGAATAATAAGTTTTTTTGCCTCTGAATTATTATTCACGCAGGAAGTAAACAAATCTGAAATGGAGGAGATTGAGTTATGAGACGAATTATTGCGGTTATGCTGATTCTTCTTATGGTTTTGCCTTTCAGTCTGGTGGCTTTTGCGGAGACGTACATCCCGTCCAGAACCATTAACTTGGTTTATGACGATTCGGGAAGTATGATTCGCACGGGTACCGACACGGGCACGCAGTACGTTGATACGTGGTGCCAGGCAAAATACGCCATGGAAGTCTTTGCAGGAATGCTGGGCGAAAGGGAGACACTCAATATTTATTATATGAGTGATTACGTTGACGGTTCAACTACGGCTCCGCCCAAGCTTTCTTTGAATGGCAGCAAGGATGCTGCAGTGACGGCGGCTAACGTCAAAAAAATCCACGATCTTGTTACGGATGCGTCGGATACTCCGTTCGATTCTGTCAAAAAAGCTTACGAGGACCTCAAGAAGGTTGATTCCGATGAGCGCTGGCTGGTTGTTCTTACTGACGGTGAGTTCAACAACACAAGCAATGAAAGAGTTGCAAGCTACTTTAACGAATGTGTTGCCGACGGCAAAACAAGAGTTATGATGCTGTCAATGGGACCGGAGGCTGCGGTTATAACCCCCAATCCCGATAAACATATTTATTTCGAAAAAGCAGAAAACACAACCGATATTCTTCTGAAGATTACCCGTATCTGCAACCGCATTTTCCAAAGCAATGCTCTTAACGTTGATGAGGCAAACAACGTTTCGTTCAATATTCCCATGAGTCAGCTCATTGTTTTTGCGCAGGGCAAATCCGTTAGTATCGACGGTATCTCGCCCGTAAGCGGAAAGAAAATAAATGCTTCGTCAAACGTTCACGTTCAATACAGCAAGGTTGCAACAACCGACAAGAATTATCCTGCCGATAAGGTTGTTGTTGCGGATAATCTTAACGGTTACGTTGCAACGTTCAACACCGATTTCGAGCCCGGAACATACAAGCTCAACGTAAACGGCGCAGACAACATTCAGGTTTATTATAAGCCCAACGTTTCCATCGTTGCTTATCTTTTCAACGAGGATAACGAAGAGGTTACCCAGAAGGATAATATTGTTACGGGAACGTACAGACTTGAGTTCGGTTTCGTTAACGGAACAAACGGTGAGAAGGTAACCGACACTTCCTTGCTCGGAAAAATCGAATACAAGTCCTCGATAGTCAACACAACGTCCACGGGAGAGACCGTTGTTACCGAAGCGATGTCGGGCGACAAAATAACAATCAAGGACGGAAGGCTTGATATTGACGTTACCGCAAGATTTCTTGAATACAATACGGTTTCAGCGAATCTTTCGTATCAGGTATACTGCAAGAACGACCTGATTTTCAAGTTTGATAAGAAGCCGACGTATACTCTTAACACAAAGGGTTTTGAAAATCCGAATGATCCTTTGATTCTCAGCGTTAAAATCGACAGCGGCGAAGGAATTGTCGACCTGACCGGAGAGCAGCTGAAGCTTCTCGGAATTCCGACAATAGCAACAACTGCTGAGCTCGGCGAATTCAGAGTTGAACAGGCTGAAAAGCCCGGCACCTTTAATGTTTATCCATCCTTGAAGGACGGAGATCCTTTTGCGACGGCAACCGGTAAAATTCCCGTGACGGTTGAAGGCGGATTCAAGCAGGGGCTTTCATCTGCACAGGGTAAGCTTGAGGATTCGTTTGAAATCAACAGCACAATCACTGCAATGGACAGAGTGAAGGACTGGCTTGAGGAAAACTGGCTGAAGCTGACCATAAGCCTCGCTTTGCTTATTCTTATTCTCGGTTATATTCCGCCGTTCAAAAAGTATCTTCCCAGAAAGCTTAAGGCGAGACCGATTATTGAATGTAGCGCCGAAAAGATAGGCGTCAAGGATAAAGAGGTTCACGGCAAATTCAAACGCAACTTTATCACGACCCTGATTCCTTACAAGGCTGAAACAGGTTTCGTTGTTTTCTCACCGTCACCTCACAAGAAGACGGCTCAGCTCAGAGCAGCGGGAAGTAACGGTATGTACGTTACCAACACCAAAACCTTTGCGGGTAAAGAGGAATATACATTTAACGGTATGTCCATTGAAGAAGGCAGAACAAAGCCCTATCGCATTGGTGCAGGCTCGACCATCTCGCTCAGAACAACGGAATTTACATACACTTGCTATTTGAACAGATAAAAATATAAATTTATATAGGAGGAAACTATTATGATCGCACCGACATTATTAGTAGGCTTGGGAGGCACAGGCTCCAAAATTGTTTGCCGTGTTTCCAAGATGGTAACAGAGGAGCAGCGCAAGCGTATCGGATTTGCGGTTTTTGATACGGACATCAACGAGCTCCGTGAAATCCGCGAAGCTAACCCTTTCATCAGAACAATTCAGACCTCAACTAAGCTCTCCGTTGGAGAGTATCTGAACATCGACACTCACGCAAGAGACACATGGTTCCCCGTTAACGCAATTCTCAACAGCAAAACCCTCACCGAAGGCGCAGGTCAGGTCAGAGCTATCTCGAGACTTGCTTTTGATACTGCCATCCGTGCAGGCAATATGGAGCCTCTTCACGCAGCGATTGAAGATCTCTATAAGCTTGAGGAAGAACAGTCCGATCAGGCTCTTCGCGTTATTATCGTCAGCTCACTGGCAGGCGGTACGGGCTCGGGTCTTATCCTTCCCGTTGCCGCATATATCAAGAATTTCCTTTCAACAAGATTCCAGCAGAGCGCCAACATCACAAGAGGCTTCTTCATTCTTCCCGAGGTTTTCTATGAGGTAATCAGAGGCCAGGCGGAACGCAACAACCTCAAGTGCAATGCATATGCAACTCTCCGTGAGCTTGATGCATTCCTTATGAAGGGCGATGCAACTCTTCCTGATAAATACGCAGAAACAGTCAAGCTTGAATTCCCCCGCGTAGGCTCAGGTGAGTTCGAGGAATACAGAGTAAGACCCTACGATTTCTGCTTCCTTTTCGATGCACAGAACACAGAAGGCAAGAAGCTTAACGACTTCAATCAGTACCTTGACCACGCAGCCAACTGCATTTATTCACAGTCAATCGGTCCCATGAACAAGCGCAGCAACTCATCGGAAGATAATACTATCCGTGAGCTTTGCGCAGAGCAGGGCCGTAACCGTTATGCAGGCGCAGGCAGCTCGATGCTTATTTATCCTCTTGAGGACGTAAAGGAATTCATCGCTCTCAGATGGACTCAGGAATGTGTTTCGGATCAGTGGCTCATCTTTGACCGTATGTACAAAGAAAAGTGCATCAACAATGCCGAAATGCGAAGCCAGGGTTATTCAGTAAAAGATGCTAACCCTGCTATGGACTATATTGAATCCGTTGAGCAGATGGCAAAACAGAGAAATCCCTTTGCCCTTTCGATTGTAAATCAGTGTACGATTTTCGACGAAACCGGTCTCACCAGAGAAGGCGTTCGCTGGGAGCTTTACGTCGGCAATCTCAAGAAGTTTGTTGAAATCAACTCGTCATCGGGTCAGTCCGACCTCGATTCACAGAAGCAGACTGCAAGACTTGCAATTGACGAAATCAAGGGCGGTACGGAAGTCTGGTCTGAATTCCAGGATGCATTCAGAGAGATGGACAGATACCGTGCAATGGTTGCAAAACGCAGTGAAGATACTGCAAGAACAATCGCTTATGCTATCTTCAAGGCAAAGAACGATGCTATTACAAAGGATAAGCAGAGCTATCAGCTCGAAACATATCTTCGTGACGGCGAAGGCAACTTTATTCACCCCAACGCAGTAAGATATTTCCTCTATCAGGCACTTGAGCTTCTCAAGGCCGAAAAGAGAATTGTTGATAAGAGACTCCGTGACGTTGAAAAGTTCTTTGCAGAATTTGAAAACACCTTTGACGATCCCAAAACAGAAGAGGAAGAATCATCAGAGCAGCTCAGTGACCGCCGCATTTCAGCGGTTAACCGTCTCGGTAAACTCACAGGCGATCAGCAGGATATGAAGGCAAGCTTCCTCACATATATGAAGAAGGCTGACGAATACCGTGTAAACGGTATCCTTGCCGCTGTTCTTGCAGAGGGTATCGATTACGTTAACGCTCTTTGCGATGCTTTCCAGAGCTTCTACAGCTCATTCGAGAGCAAGGTAAGCAGCGTCACAAGAAGACTCAACGTTATTTCCAAGAAATATAACCACACTTCAGGTAAGACTGCCCGCTACGTATGCGCTTCTTCCGTATGCCTGAGCAAGCTTGTTGCAAAAATGCCTTACACAGGCAGCGCAGTTGCTATTGACGGCGATCTGGCAGACAGCATCTATACAAAGGTCAGAAACTACTCAATGCTCAGGGATAAGCCCGATAACAGCGGCTATTTCAGCGAGATTTTTGAGGTTGGTATTATCGGATATTTCAAGAAAAAGCTTATGCAGACTTACGGTGATGAGGTTGATATGGATATCATCACCGCCCTTGAGAAGGAAGCAGAGCTTGAGCATAATGAGTGCGATCCCACAAAGGTCGAGCAGTACGTCAGACACGTTATTACCGAAACAAGAAAGCTCTCCAATCCCTTCATCGAAAGACCTCTCGGTGAACAGAAGACACCTATTTCCGCTTGTGCATACAATACCAAGCTCGATCCCGATGATGATTCACCGAGATCAGCACTTATTGCCAAGGAGCTCAAGAACTTCGGCGGTACTCCCGATGAGGATATCGCTCGCGGTATGATTATCTTCTACCAGTCGATTTACGGTCTCAGAGCCAACAAGCTTTCAAAGTTTGCCCCTGCGGACGAAACCGGCAGAGGAGAAGGCGAATACTTCAAGGCTTATTACGAGCTTGTCAGCCAGATAAAACCCAAGTCGGATAAGACACCTGTTATCACTCCTCACATTGACCGCAACTGGCATATAATTTCTGCTATTCCCGACCTTGATGAAGGTAACCAGAAAGCTCAGGAAAGCAGAATTTACAAGGCATTTATGTTTGGTCTTATCTTTGATATGATCAAATATTCAAGGATTTCGGAGGGTAAGTACCGTTACAGACTCGAAATCAAGGGCTGCAAGGCAGAGGATTTCGTTGTTTCCAACCAGACTCCCTGCGACAACTTCTATGAGGTACTTGACGCACTTACAATCAATCCCGTTATCGTCAACTGTATTCTCAGCGCTGCCGAGAGAATTTTTGAGAAGGAAATCAACGGCGCAACCAAGGTTACGTTTGCAACAAGCAAGCTCAAGACAAGACTTGATGAACTTGAAACGTCTGAATATAAGAAATCAGACCTCACTCTGTTTGACCTTGCAACACTTCTCAAGGTTTCAACACCTTCCGCAAGCTTTGACAATAACCTCGGCGCAGAAATCATGAAGGTTATGCTTGACGTTGTTTTTGATTACATGAAGAGCATGACTCTTTCAGACGATGTTGACAAGATTTACGGTGATTTTGTTGTTGAGCAGTATATGAAGTTTGATGCCAATATCGATTGGTATCTTGAAAACTGGAAAGATAACTTCAGTGAATATATCGACGAAATGATTCGCGTCGCAACCGAATCCCTTGAGGATCTGGATCTTGACGACCGTTGCGAGGAAATCAGAATTCACCGCAAAAAGTCTCTGGAGAAAAGAGGCTAAAAGCAACATCTCAATAAGGAGGTGACGGTATTTGTTCACGGTCATCATTCAAAGCAAGCGCTCCTCCGATTTGATGAAAAACCATAAGTTTTTGTTCAAACCGTTTATTGATGACGGTTCCGTCGCTTTTTGTGATTGGAATGAGTCCGGTACGGATATTAAATCTTCCGTGCCGGATCTGTACAACATTGTCAGAGGTAAAAAAGAGTGGCGTGCTTTGATTATAAACACAGACTCAGTTTTCGATTATAAAGGAACAGTTTGCCCGAGCCGTAACAACCCCTTTGATTATTCGGAATATGATAAGGAGGAGCTGCCGCACGAAAGTCCGATTCCGATTATCAGGCTTACTCATATAATCGGCGGATATTCGGCAGCACGGACCAAAGAATTCGAAAAAGCTTTTGAATATATTGATGAGGAAAGCGGAGAAAAGATTCGCGTGCGCGAGTCGGAGCTTACCGAGGAGGAAATCTATCAGTTATCGCAGGATCATTATGAAAGCCTGACCTCCGTCTATATGGAAAAGGAAGAAGACCCCGAAATTGTAAGACTTCAGGCTGAGCTTACCGAAAAGTATATGTTTACGGACATACGACCTTCGGAGATTATTCTGATATCAACAAAGAAAAAGGTTGAGAACAGTGAAAAGGCAAGAATTGTTGAATCCTGGAAAAACCATCTGGAAATGACCAGCTCTGCATTCTGGGAACGCAATAAATATCCCAATAACTGCAGATTCCTTTTCTTTGATATTTCGAACACCGATAACTCAATGTATCAAAGAGAGTTAGCCGAATTCTGGCTCTCGGTTCTTACTGTATCCATCAATAAAATAGCGGCCAGCACCTTGCAGGCTTACAGAGTTTACAGATTGCACGTTGATGTTTCTCACGAGGAACTCTCCGGAATCATCAATGCACATCTTAATAAGATGACTTCCGCTTATGTTTTCATAAAAGAGCAGCTTAAGCTCAGGCCAAACTACAGCTTTGATGAGGAAGAAGAAGTGATCACCCGTCAGAGCATACCGGTTGTCATTGAGAAGAGCGAAGGAAAAAGCCTGCTTATGAATTTCGGAAAAATCGGTCTATGCCGTGATTGCCCGAGTGACGAGCTTACTTTCTGGACCTCACAGCTTAGAGAAAAGAAGCTCAGACTCAGCGAGTATCTTAAGATGCCCCGCCGCGCAATCAATAAGTCGGCTGCAATGCTCAAAATGAAAACCGACAGTTACGTCGGCGAATACTATGAGCTTGATAAATTCCAGCTGACCGACCTCAGAGAGATTATGGGCGAGCTTGAGACGAAGATAATTTCCTCGGGTGCCGATAATCTTATCGATAAAAACAAGGTCGATGACGAAATCAAAAAGGTAGACAAAAAGGTAAAAAAAGAAATCAGCTACCGTCTCAGGAGAAATACTGCCATAATCGGCGGACTTATAATTCTTCTGATTATTCTGGCAGGATATATTCCCTACCTTGTCAGAATGTACGAGATTTCGGATAAAGCATTCGCATCTGCGATGGGATTGTCTCTTCTGATGCTTGTTCTTTCGTCTGTTGGCGGAATGGTGGCTCTTTTTACACAAAGAGTCCGCATAGTTAACGCTATGAAGAGCTTCAACGGTGTTATGAGAGGCGTTGCGAATAACGTCAAAGCATATGCCTCGAAATTTGAAACGTATTTTTCCGATATCTGCACGTATATGAAGGCTCAGTCCATTCTTGACGGAATTAATATCCGTAAAGAAAACGATCTTTCAAATTACAGCGTTCTGAATAATCACAGACGTGCGTTGCAGGCGGCAATCGAAAGAGACGAAGAATGGATTCTCTCTTACGGAATCACCCGAATTGATGAAATGATTCCCACGGTAACCTCGTTCTTTGACCCGAACGTTGTACCCAGAGAAAATTCGTTATATTATTTCGCTGCAAATGACGATGAAAACGATATCCCCATAAATTCCACAGGCGATTATGTTACAGCACCGTATAAATTCGTTGAAAAGCTGTGGATAGAACGAGAGGATTTGTTTGATGAAGAGGAGGCGAAATCTTAACTATGGAGTTTCTGCAATTTTTGAAAACTTTAGTGGGAGTTTTGCCTTTTATCGGTCTTTGCCTGGCGGGATTTAAAATTAATCTTAACAAGGCAGACCGTTCAAGACAGTTCCTTATGCCGATAATCGCATTGGCATACTGCATTCTGGGCGTTGTTTTGCTTGACTTTATTGAAGATATTCTGCGCACGATTTTCGGCCTGCTTGCTAATATCCTCACTTTCCTTGTAGACGTATCATGGCAGACGATCTCGTCATACGTTCTCAACTCCGCAATGATTGCCGGATTCTTTGTAATCAAAGGAATCCTTCTGCCTGTTATTAATGGCATCTGGAAGTCATCGAATTCCCTTTCGGAAGCGACTTCGGGATTGTTTTATGACAGGGAAGAGGATGTTGACAAATGGTTGCTGAAACCTCAGTTTGCCAATTTCAGAGGATTCGTCAAGGGATTCTATTATGCATCGCTCATTGTTTCGGTAGCGGTATTTGCACTTTCGCAGAACTTCCCCGAATCAATATTCTTCAAGGCAACTTTCTATCCTGTTTTCGGTCTGATTGTGCTTGGCGAAGTCGTACATTTCCTTTCAGGCATGACAAAGACGGAGTTTGTTGAAGATGTTCTCGGAGAGGACGAAGAGTCCTATAAGGTAGCGAACTACGGAATTCTCAGAGAGATTCTCCGAAATCTTTTTAAGGACAGAGTGCTTTATGAAAGCACGGGCGATGCTTCCGACGGAATTTCGGAAACCTTTGATGAGCTTGATGAAATGGCAAGAAGCGAGGATCCCACGCTGAAAATGATAGGTTCTTATTATTCGAACCTTAAGAAAAGCGGTGCTGATATTGATATCAACTACGTCAGAAGCACGGTGAATCTTCTCAACGGAAAAAGTACCCTTTTCTGCAATCCCTTCTACCGTGATCTTTCTCACTATATAACGCTTCCGATGGTAAGGCAGCTTATACGCTATAAAAAATGTCTTGTCGTTCTCGGCAGAGACTCAGCTCTGGAGGACGTTAAAAAGTGGATAGATTCAGGTCTTGAAAGCTTTTCAAGCACCGACAGTCTCTGGCAGTCACAGGTGCTCGACGAGCACGGAAATGTTTCCGACGTCGGTATTATCAAGTTCTGCGATATTCACAATCTCAAAATACACAGAGCCAACAAGGAGTTCCTGCAAAAGGTCGGCTTTGTGCTGATTATTGAGCCCTCGAGAATTCTTGCCAGCGGTCAGATCGGTCTGAGCCTTCTGGTGAATAACTGCGAGGAAGCGGGCAAGGATATTGTTTTCTGTGCCTGCGACCGCAACTGCGACGGTCTTGTTGATGCGCTTTCACATACGCTGAAAACCAGCATTACCGAGGTTACCGCAACAGTAAACGGCGGCGGAAACAATTCGAATATGTATTGGGATGCAGACGGAAGCTATATGCACCACAAGATTTTCCCCAATATTTCCAGATATCTTGGTATGGGTACCGAAATCAATGCGGTTGCAATGAAATACAAGCTCGAAAACACAGGCTGGGTCGGCAGCGAAAAGTTCCCCGTACTCGATATGAAATGGATTGCGGGCCAGTATCACAAAACTATTTGCCATTATGCCGATTTGCCTGAAAGCCAGGCTTCGTTTGAACGAACCTTTAACGTTTATTCGAATTTGTGGAGCACAGAAAGAAAGGATAACTCCTTCCTTGTTGTTGAGGATGAGTTCCAGAATTTGTTTGAAATCACCAGAGTGTTTGCGTCAAGAGCAAGAAGCCAGGGCTTCGTTAACGTTATCAGCGAAAACTATTTTTTAAGAGATTATATGATTGATAACGTTGATATCTTCACGGCAGACCCCAAGGCGATTCCTACGATTGTTCCTGATTTTGCAAGAACAGAGCGCAATATGGTGCTTAAGCTCATTATGATGATGGCTTATGAACCGGTCAGCGAGGAAAGAATTGCAAAAGAGCTTATGCTGTGCGGTATTCCGTTTGAAGATCCGTACACAACGTTGAAAGCGCTGATTTCAAAGCACTGTAACGTTGATGACGCTTCCCTGAGTGTCAAATTCAATGAAGAACTTCAGAACGATTCGCTCAACAGTGTTATCGTCAAGTATTATGAGATCGATGAAACCAACGAGCTTTTTGAATATGCAAGATTCTTCAGAAATGCTTATTACATAGCTGAAGATGAAGAGGGTGAAAGCCACTTTATCGGCGCAAAGCTTTATACTCACGTGTTCCAGGCAATGCTGCCCGGACAGTTTATGACTTTCGACGGAAAATATTACGAGGTTCAGACCGTGACGCCTCTTAACGGCGTTGTTGTCAGAAGAGCTGCGGACCACATCACCGACCGCCGTTATTACAAACAGATCCGACGCGTTTCTATCGGAAACTGGGCTGACGGAACGGAAATGGGCAGCAAAAGAACTTCATCCGATATCGAAATCACGCGCGGTTTTGCTGATATTTCGGTTGAAACTGACGGATATCTTGATATGAGCTCTTACGGCAACCTGAAAAAGGCGAAGAAGATTGAGCTCAACGGTATCCCGACCAGAAAATATCGCAACAAGAGTGTTCTTAAGATTAAATTACCCGACAGCACCACAAACCGCATAAGATTCACAATTTGCTTGTTGCTCAACGAAATTTTCCGCACAACCTATCCCGAAACCTATCACTATATTTCAGCACTGACTCCTTATTCGGATGATATCAAATCCGAAAAGCTTGCCTTTACAACGTACCGTCTTGATTGCGAAGATGAAGAAGAAAACTGCATCTATATTGTTGAAGACAGCGACATCGACCTTGGTCTGATTGTTTCTGTTGAAAGAAATCTCAAGAGATATTTTGAAATTATCACAGATGTTCTTGAATGGCACAACAAGAAGATGGGTGAAAAGTACGTTGCACCCGAAGAAGAGAGCGACGAAGAGTTCGTTCCCGATTTCGGTGAAAAGCCTGAGCCCGAAAAGAAGGGGATTCCCGGTCTGATTGAAAAGACAAAAGAGGCTTGGGAAAAATGGCGCAAGAGAAAGAAGAAGGATTCGGCTGAACCCGAAAAAGAGGAAACTGTTTCCGAACCTGAGTCTGAACCTGCTCCCGAATCCGTCCCCGAGACGGTTGCTGAGGTTGAAGAAACAGAGGAAACTTCTCCTGAAACCGTTGAAGAAGAACCGGTTGAAACATCCGGCGAAGTGCCTGAAACGGAACCGACTCCTGAACCGGCACCCGAAGCTGAAGAAACGGTTGAAACACCTGACGAAGAGTCTGCAGAAGAAACTGCAGAAGACGGTTACGGTGAGAATGCTCATAATCCCGCTGACGAAGAGGTATCGGAAGAATCCTCCGGTTCTGATGAGGAGTTATCCGAAACAGAGGAAAACGGCGATGGTACTGATTCCGACGATTCAAGTGATGAAGCCTCAGACAAAAATGAGGATTCGTTCAGCTTGTTCAGCGTTATGAGAAATGCCGAGCCCTACGGTGAAGAATCCGAAGCAACGTCGGATATCGGAGGAGAAGATGAGGAGCTTGCAGAAGGCGGTGACGTCTTCGGTGAGGCAACGACTTATCAGAACAGCTGCTTCCTTAAATTCGGCTTCGATGATTTTGACGAGGTTCTTGATATCAACGGAACCCTTGAGTTGCTCGGAAAGCTCGGATTTGATAAGAATCCTCTTAAGCAGACCCGTGAACAGTCCTACGGCGGCACGGAGGAAAGCGGCGAATACGATCCTAAAAAATACGGCGTGCATATGTGCGATTTCTGCGGCGTTGAGCTTGTTGGCGGTGATTTTGAAGTACTCAAAGACGGCCGTGAGCGCTGCAACCGTTGTTCAATGACGGCAATCAAGAAGGTTGAAGATTTCAAAACTCTGTATAAAGCAGTATTGAGAAATATGGAAGCATTCTACGGTATCAAACTCAACGTTGCCGTTAAGGTAAGAACAACTAATGCAAAGCAGATTGCAAAGTTTGTCGGAACGGAATTCACTCCGTCTCCCGGATTTGACGGACGTGTTCTCGGCTTTGCACGCAAGGATAAAACGGGCTACAGCTTGTATATTGAAAACGGATCTCCCAAGCTTGCGGCGACGGCGACAATTGCCCATGAGTTGACGCACATCTGGCAGTATCTCAATTGGAATGAAGCCGATATTATCAAAAAGTACGGACAGCAGAATATGCTCGAGGTCTATGAAGGTATGGCTAAGTGGGCTGAAATCCAGTATCTGATGCTTATGAACGAAAAGACGTATGCAAAGCGTCAGGAAATAATAACCATGATGAGAAACGATGAATACGGCAGAGGATTTATAATCTACACGAAGAAATATCCCTTGTCCCAAGAGACGAGCGTCAAAAAGACTCCGTTCAAGGAGAATCCGCCTCTTTAATTAAACAGTTTATGCGGCTATATTACGCTGAAAAACGCAATATAGCCGCATAATATCTCATTGCAAAAATGTTTTATCAGGTGATTATTAATGAAAATGAAAATAAAAGAATGGTTCAGCATACAGCTGGTTAAAAACCCGGGCAGAATGGTGCTTGGTGCAATTTTGCTGTTCAACGTTGTCTTTTTCTTTTTGGCATCGGTGATAATCAGCGCACTTTCTCTTGAAGGCACCGAAAAAATGGGAATAATGGAAGCGGCTTTCTGCACAATTACCATGATTCTTGATGCGGGCTGCATTCAGTTTGTTATTGCCGATATCGGAAAATCAGGCGTTGCAATCACTCTTGTGTGCCTGTGCGTTGTTCTTATCGGTATGATTTCTTTTACCGGCGCGGTTATCGGTTACGTAACGAACTACATTTCTCGTTTTATCGAGAATGCCAACACAGGTAAAAGAAAACTTGACCTGACCAATCATTTCGTTATACTTAACTGGAACAGCAGAGCATCCGAAATTATAAACGATATGCTTTACAGCGATGAAAAGCAGAGGGTTGTTGTGCTTGTTCAGACCCGAAAAGAAGAGATAGAAAAAGAAATTGAAGAAAGACTGACAGACACGGTAAACCGTGAAAATCAGGCTATAATCAAAAAGTACGAATCCTATCCGTTCCTTAAGAAGCACATTGCAATTTTCAGACACAGATTCAAGAAAAACGTTACCGTTATCGTTCGATTGGGAGACGTTTTTTCGTCCAAGCAGCTCAGCGACATTTCTCTGTCAAAAGCCCGCTCCGTTATAATACTTGGCAACGATATCAACAATACAGCCTGCAAATACGAGGTTAAAGAACGGATTGAGGAGCACGCAAGAGGCAATTCGCAGACGATAAGAACTCTTATGCAGGTGGCTGATATTACCGCAGACGCTTCTTCTGCAGATAACCAGAGAATAATCGTTGAAATTACCGATGAATGGACTATGGAACTGGTTCAGAAGATAATCAAAGCGAAACAGGTTTCAGGCAAGTGCAATATTATACCTGTCAGAGTAAATGAGGTTCTCGGACAGCTTCTTTCCCAGTTTTGCCTTATGCCTGAGCTTAACGGTGTTTACAGCGAACTTTTCTCAAACAAGGGCGCGGAATTCCATTCCATCGAAACACCTTATACTGAGGAAACTGAGTTTATCAGCAATTATTTGAGAACACATAACCACGCAATTCCCATTACGACGATGAAAACCGCAGAAGCTGATTTTGCTTTTTATCTGGCAGATAACGATGAGGATATCCACAAGGAATCACCGGTTTCCGACGGTACGTACCGTGTTTCTTTGAATAAAAATTATTGGATAGAGCGAAAGAACGTTATTATTCTTGGCCATAACAGCAAATGTAAAAACATTATGGCAGGTTTTGCGAGCTTCAGTGATGAGTGGAAAAACGGCAGCGAAGAAATCGTAAGAATCATTGTTGTTGACGATAAAAAACATCTGGAAAAGATGGATTATTACCGTGATTATCCGTTCGTTATTGAAACCGTTGAGGCTGACGTTTATGATAAGGATATTGTGTGCTCAACAATTGAGCGTTTCGTTTCGTCAACAACCGAGGACGTCAGCGTTCTTATTCTTTCGGATGACTCTGTTATCAACGAGGATATGGACTCGGGTGCATTGGCTAACCTTATTTACGTAAGAGAAATCATCGACAAGAAGGTTGAAGAGAATCCTGATTTTGACGTTGAAAGCATCGACGTTATTGTTGAAATCATCGATCCCAAGCACCACGATATCGTTAACAGCTACAGTGTCAACAACGTTGTTATAAGTAACAGATACATAAGTAAGATGATAACTCAGATAAGCGAATACGGTGCATTGTTTGAGTTCTATTCGGATATTCTTTCTTATGATTCGCAAGATGCCGAGACCTACAGCAGTAAAGAGGTATATATCAAGAAAGTCAGACGCTATTTCGATTCCGTTCCGGAAGAGACAACTGCAGATAAGCTGGTAAGAGCTGTTTATGCGGCCTCAATGGATGAAAAGACCTACGGCGCAGCTAATCCCACTATGATTCTCGGATATGTAAAACCGGGCGGAGAAGTGAGAATTTTTGGCGGAGACTTATCAAAACTGCCCGTTAAGCTTGAAGAAAAAGACAAGATAATTCTCTTCAGTGCTCATTAATCAAGGCATATCCGCAGGCGAAAAATTTTATATAAGCTTAAACGCAGAGAAAGCTTCCGACGTTTTCTCTGCGTTTTATTGTTCAGGGATTTGAGTAAGTAATCCGTGCAAATCAATTATTTATATTGAAAAAGACCAGCTTTTGCAGTATAATCTGAACGGTAAAGGTTTTAAAATTATCAAAAAGCAGGTGAAAAGGTGAGAAAAAAAGCATTGATAATAGCCGCCGCGGCATCGGCGCTGCTTGTTGCGGCAGGGGTAGTGTGTTCGAATATCATACCCGAGCTGAATAAAACCTCGGTTGTCTGCAAAAGGCTTCCTTCGCAGTTTGACGGCTTTGTCATTGCGCAGATTTCGGACCTGCACAACACGGAGCTCGGAAAGAATAACGGCAGAATAATCGGACTTCTTGAGGAATCCTCACCCGATATTATTGTCATAACAGGCGACTTGATAGATTCAAGAAGAACGGATATCGGCAAGGCGCTTGATTTTGTAAATCAGGCGGTGAAAATTGCACCCTGCTATTTTGTGACGGGCAATCACGAATCGAGGATTGACGGTTATTCCGAGCTGAGGCAGGGGCTTGACGCGGCAGGCGTGACGGTGCTTGACGGCAGATGTG
>JAZQKN010000097.1:0-11886 GCA_045542175.1 Acutalibacteraceae bacterium
CAAAGTTTGCACAAATGCTTCTGAATAAAGGGAAAGTACCGACAAAACAGATTATCGGCGAAGATACTCTGAAGCTTATGAGTACACCTTTTGTTTCCGAAGAAATAATGCCTTCAAGCGAGAGATGGGGGCTCGGTGTCAGGGTAATAGTCAGAGAAGATTATGAAAATTTACCGCTCGGAGCTTTCGGCTGGAGCGGAGCTTACGGTACACATTTCTGGATTGATCCCGCAAACTATATTGCCGCCGTGTATATGAAAAATTCTCTTTTTGACGGCGGCGCAGGCAATGAATCTGCACGCAATTTCGAAAAAGCAGTGAACGATTCGTTGACTCGTTTTTAAAAAATGTTGATATGAGTTTATAGGCGGTAACAAATGTTTTTCCTAATGTGAAAAACTGCTTGAAATTTGTTCTTCCGATGATAGGCGTATGTGTGTACGTCAAATCGGAAAACGGTTAAAAAGAAACAGAAATAATCATTCTTAATTCCATAATGTAATTAAAATGGCTCGCAAAGGTTTGATTTCCTCTGCAAGCCATTTTTATTTTATAACGTTTCTTTTGATCTTCGCTTCGTGAGACAGCCTCTTTCATTAAAGTTTAATCACTTCACCCGGTCTGTCAACACAGAATTTGTATTTTTTGTGTAATCCATTCCGGCACACAAAAGCATTGATTTTTCGTTACAGTTATACAATAATACAAAACAACTGACAAAATCCCCTGGATTAATCACGGGAGAAACGGTGTATTCTTTTATATAAACTATTGACAACAGTTTTGATATAATTTAAAATAGAATGTGTTCTAAAATGCGCTCTAAAGTGCGTTCTATCATAGATAATTGAGGAGAAACCTGAGATGGCATTAAAGCGAAAGAAAAAACCGAGCGTCACAAAACTGGAAATTATTCGGGTTGCGAGCCGACTGTTTCTTGAAGAAGGCTATTCCGTCACGTCAATAAGACAAATCGGTGAAAAGGTCGGAATCAGCTCGGGCAACGTTATGTTTCATTTCCCGACCAAAGAGCATCTGCTTGCGCAGCTTGTTGATATGCTGTGTGATTTTCAGTGGAAGCTGATGGAAAATGAAGCTGATGACAGCACAGACTCGGTTATGTCAATCTGCCTTGAGCTTATGTCGATGGCGGCGGCTTGTGAGGAAAATGAAATTGCAAAGGACTTTTTTGTTTCCGCATATCAAAGTCCGATGACACTTGAAATCATACGCCAAAACGACCTTGAAAGGTCAAAAAAGGTTTATGCCGATTACTGTGAAAATTGGACGGAATATCAGTATATTGAAGCCGAAATACTCGTTTCGGGTGTTGAATATGCAACTCTTATGACAACGGAGAATTCAGCTCCGCTCGACGTAAGGATTTCGGGAGCGCTTAATCAGATAATGAGTATCTACGGTGTGCCCGAAGCAACACGTAAAACGATAATTGCAAGGGTGCTTGATATGGATTACCGTGCAATCGGTCAGCGGATATTGAGAGAATTTATTGAATATGCAGAAAAAGCAACTGATGCAGCATTTGAAGATGTTGCGGCGAAGAAAGGATAAAATGTTATGAATGAACAGTTATTCAGAAAAAAGAGTATAGAAAAGGTTTCTTCGCCTGAACAGCTTAACGAATATATAAGGGTATCAAATCCGGGCGTATGGATGATTCTTGTCGCCATTGTGCTTCTTCTTATCGGCGTTTGCATATGGGGTGTTCTGGGGCATCTTGATACCACGCTTACAACGGTTGCGGTTGTTGAAAATTCAGAGATAACCGTATATGTCAGGGAATCGGATATTGGGCAAATTCAGGAGGGTATGAAGGTTACCGTATGCAACAGTGAATGTGAGATAACCGATATTGCCGGTCAGCCCATTGCCGTCGGAGATGATTTCCCCGAATATGCGCTCCATATCGGCAAACTTAAAATCGGTGAATGGGTATATCCCGTTGCCGTCAGCGGCGAAGCTGACGACGGAATACACAGCGTGGATATTGTGGTTGAAAGCGTTTCTCCTATGTTTTTCGTTATAAATTGAGGTGTCGGTTATGGCTAAAAAGAAAAAACAGATTAAACAGCCTATAACAAAAGGCACAGCGAAAGTTCCCGTTATAATGCAGATGGAAGCTCTTGAATGCGGTGCCGCATCGCTCGCAATGATACTTGCTTATTACGATAAATGGATTCCGCTTGAGCAGGTGCGCGCTGACTGCGGAGTTTCCCGTGACGGCTCAAATGCCAAAAACATGCTTAAGGCCGCCAGAAGCTACGGACTTATCGCCAAGGGCTACCGTTTTGAGCCGGAAGATTTTAAAAAGAACGGCAAATTTCCTTGCATAATTCATTGGAATTTCAATCACTTCCTCGTTCTCAACGGGTTCAGGGGCAATAAGGCGGTGCTGAATGACCCTGCAAAAGGAACGTATTCCGTGACGATGGAAGTCTTCGACAAATCCTTCACGGGCATTTGCCTGATGTTTGAACCGTCAGAAACCTTTGAGCCCGGAGGCAAACCCGACAGCATTTTTGATTTTGCAAAGAAAAGGCTCAAGGGCGCAGGCGTTGCGGTTGCCTTCACAATAATCACAACGGTTATCGCTTCGCTTATAGGTATAATTTACCCTGCGTTTTCCAGAGTTTTTATGGACCGTCTGCTGACAGGCAAAAATCCCGAATGGTTTATGCCGTTCATCTGGGCTCTGGCGGCACTGACCGTAATACAGATTACGGTTTCTTTGATTCAGGCAATTTATTCCGCGAGAATCAACGCAAAAATAGCCGCCGTCGGCAACACCACTTTTATGTGGAAGGTTCTTCATCTGCCTGTGGAATTCTTTTCGCAGCGTATGGCAGGCGATATTCAGATCAGAAAAAACTCCAACGCATCGGTATCAAACAGTCTGATATCAACGGTTGCACCTCTTGCGATTGATGCGTTTATGATGGTTTTCTATTTCGTCGTGATGTTAAGATACAGCGTTATACTGACAATGATTGGATTGTTTTCGATTGTTATTGACGTTTTTGTATCAAGAATAATCTCTGCAAAGAGAATCAATTCAACCCGTGTTCAGTCCCGTGACAGCGGAAAGCTTTCAAGCACGTCTGTTGCAGGCATTGAGATGATAGAAACAATCAAGGCAAGCGGCGCGGAAAACGGCTTTTTTGAAAAGTGGTCGGGATATCAGGCAAGTGTCAATTCACACTCTGTTAAGTTTGCAAAGATTGACAATATTCTGGGCCTCATTCCGCAAATAGTTTCTGTTTTCACAAATACGGCTGTAGTGACAGTCGGCGTTTACCTTACGTTCAGCGGTCAATTCACCGTCGGTATGATAATGGCGTTTCAGGGGATGCTTTCATCATTTATCGGCCCTGCATCAAATCTTATTACCGCAGGTCAGATTATGCAGGAAATGAGAACGGAGATGGAACGCATTGAGGATGTTATGAGATATCCCGATGATGTTGCGTGCGAAAACGGCGTCTTTGATGAAAACGGGGTTTACAGCAAGCTTACGGGCGCAATGGAAATCAAAAACCTCACCTTCGGTTATTCGAAGCTCGGAGACCCGTTGATAAAAGATTTCAACCTGACATTAAAACCCGGCAGCAGGGTTGCCTTTGTAGGCACTTCAGGCTGCGGAAAATCAACGCTTTCAAAGCTTATTTCAGGTCTTTATCAGCCGTGGAGCGGCGAGATTCTTTTTGACGGCAAACCGATGGCGCAGATTGATAAAAGCGTTTTCAGAGGTTCGCTTGCGGTTGTTGACCAGGACGTTATTCTTTTTGAAGACACGATTGCAAATAACATAAAAATGTGGGACAGTTCAATTGAGGATTTTGAAATGATTCTCGCCGCAAGAGATGCGCAATTGCACGAGGATATTATGCGGCGTGAGGGCGGCTATAACTACAAGCTCACAGAAGGCGGCAAGGATTTTTCGGGCGGTCAGAGACAGCAGATGGAGATTGCCCGTGTGCTTGCCCAGGACCCCACAATCATTATTCTTGACGAAGCAACGTCGGCTCTTGACGCAAAAACGGAATATGAGGTGGTCAGATCCATCAAGGACAGAGGCATAACCTGCATTGTTGTGGCTCACCGCCTTTCAACCATCAGGGATTGCGATGAGATTATAGTCCTGGATGACGGCGTTGTTGTTGAACGCGGAACGCACGACGAGCTTTATGCCCTTAACGGCTTCTATACGAAGCTTGTAACCAACGATTAAGGAGGTGGTCACAGTATGGGTTGGTTTGATGAACAGATAAAATTGCGCAAAAAGAATGACGATGCAATTCTTGAAGAATCGTTTGTCGGTATGGCAGATGCGGTTCTCGGCACCAAAATGTCCGAAGCGTATAAAAGCGACACAGAAAAAGCCGACAGCGCAATTGATTACATACTCAGATACTATAAAATTAAACCCGTTGAAGTACCCGATAACTTCAAAAATCTTAATGACCGCCTTGAATATCTTCTTCGTCCTAACGGCATTATGCGCAGAAACGTCACCCTTGAAAAAGGCTGGTATAAAGACGCAATCGGAGCAATTCTGGGCACAAGAAAAGATGACGGCAGTGTTGTTGCGTTTATTCCGAAGGGTTTTGCGGGATATATGTTTTTTGACGCACCGTCAGGCAAGTGGATAAAACTCTCAAAGAAAAACGAAAACCTTTTTGAAAGCGAAGCCATTTGCTTTTACAAACCGTTCCCTCTTAAAAAGCTGACTCTTCCCGTTCTGGCAAGATATATAATCGAGACTCTGTCGGTTGCGGATATCGTTCTTATTGCTGCCGCAACGCTTGCCGTTACTGCGGTGGGAATGTTGGTGCCAAAGCTTAACAATATTCTTTTCGGTACGGTAGTTGAAAACCAAAGCTTAAAAATGCTGGCAGGCATAACAGTATTTATGATTTGTGTTTCTGTCAGCTCCCTGCTGCTTCAGACGGTCAGAAGCCTGTTCTCTGCAAGGGTGGGAACGAAGCTTGAGCTTTCTGTTCAGGCGGCAACAATGATGAGGATTTTATCGCTGCCTGCCGATTTCTTCAAGCAATACAGTTCGGGCGAACTTTCAAGCAGATCCGGTAATATTCAGACGTTGTGCTCGATGCTCGTTTCAACCGTATTCAACACGGGTCTTACTTCAATTTTTTCGCTTTTATATATAACGCAGATTTTCGTTTACACTCCGACCCTTGTAGTTCCTGCACTGATAATCATTTTAATAACCGTTGTTTTTTCGCTCGTCACGTCGTTTCTGCAGATGTATTACAGCAAAAAGCAGATGGAGCTCGGTGCAAGGGAAAGCGGTATGAGCTATGCGCTGATTTCGGGAATGCAGAAAATCAGGCTTTCGGGTTCCGAAAAAAGAGCCTATTCCCGTTGGTCATCACTCTATGCAAAAGTGGTCAGAACAACCTATAACACTCCGATGTTTCTGAGAGTGAACGGCACGCTCAGCACAGCCATTTCTCTTATCGGCGTTATAGTGATGTATTATATTTCTGTTAAAAGCAAAATTTCCGTTGCCGATTACTATTCCTTCAATGCGGCTTACGGTATGCTGTCGGGTGCATTTATGTCGCTCGCAGGCATTGCAACAACAATCGCAAGGTTCAAGCCCATCATCGAAATGGCAAAGCCGATTATGGAAACCGTTCCCGAGGTATCTGAAGGCAAGCTTGTTATTGACAGACTTTCGGGAAATATCGAGTTGAACAATGTTTCTTTCCGCTATAACGAAAATATGCCGCTTGTAATTGATGACCTGTCGCTGAAAATCCGTTCGGGTCAGTATGTTGCGATCGTCGGCGCAACGGGCTGCGGAAAATCAACGCTTATGCGTATTCTGCTCGGATTTGAGAAGCCGCAGAAAGGTGCTGTTTATTATGACGGCAAGGACCTTGATTCCATTGACCTGCGTTCGCTCCGCCGCAAAATCGGTGTTGTGCTGCAAAACGGAAAACTCTTTCAGGGTGATATTTATTCAAACATCGTGATTTCCGCACCGCATTTATCTCTTGACGATGCGTGGGATGCCGCCGAAAAGGCAGGCATTGCCGACGACATCCGCAAAATGCCTATGGGAATGCACACAATCATTTCCGAAGGCTCGGGCGGTGTTTCAGGCGGTCAGCGCCAAAGACTGATGATTGCAAGAGCAATTGCTCCAAAACCGAAAATACTGATGTTTGATGAGGCGACAAGCGCTCTTGATAACATCACGCAAAAAACGGTTTCGGATTCGCTCGATAAACTTAAATGCACCCGAATCGTTATTGCCCACAGGCTTTCAACCATCAGGCAGTGCGACAGAATCATCTGTCTTGAAAAAGGAAAGATTGTTGAGGACGGCACTTATGATGAATTGATAGAGAAAAACGGAAAATTCGCTGAGCTTGTTGAAAGACAGCGTCTTGATATTTAAATTTATTAAGGAGGCATTATTATGTCAAACGAAAAACTTGATAACATCTTGGAAAACAAAGGTCCGGTAGAGATCAGCGATGATATGCTTGATGCAGTTGCAGGCGGAACGGGTACAGATACCGTTGTTACCCTCAAATACAGGGTCGGCGACGTTGTGATAATAGACTACCCGATGGAAATCAGGTATTGCCCGAGATGTGCTAAACTGCTTAAGAATTACGAGGCGACGATTACAGGCGTACGCGGTATTCTGGACGGTGTGCCGGTTTATTGGATCACCCGAAAATGCTGCGGATATAAAACAAGCGAGATTGAGTACGCTATCGTTCGCAGGGTGTAAAAAGGAGCAGAAAATGAAAAAGGCATTGGCATTTGTTTTAGTAATAACCGTATTGTTTTCTTTTACTGCCTGCGGTTCACAAGTTAACAAGGATATTGTTTCGGAACTCGGACTGACAGCGGATAAAAAAGAAGCAACTGAACACACCGTTGAAGTTAATGCAGGTTTTTATTCGTTGCTTGATTTCGATGACAAAACAGAGTATGAATTTGCAACAAAGGGACTTATAGATGCGCCCGAGGTGCTTGAAATCAAAAATGAAAACGGTGAAGTGGTATGGAGTCAGCAGGCATACAGCTTTGTTGATAACTACGAAGAATGCCCCGAAACGGTGAACCCGAGTCTCTGGGAAAACACAAAGAATAACCACGCCTACGGTCTTTTTGAGGTTTGCGAAAATATCTATCAGGTCAGAGGCTATGATATGGCAAACCTTACGCTTATCAGGGGCGATACGGGTTGGATAGTTTTTGACCCGCTTATGAGTGTTGAATGCACCGTTGCGGCAATGCAGCTTGTTGAAAAAAATCTGGGAAAGCTTCCCGTAAAAGCTGTTGTTATTTCACATCCTCACGTTGACCACTACGGCGGAATCAAGGGTGTTATCACCGATGAGCAGGCGGCAGACAGCGCTCTTTCGCTTGAAGAACAGCTTGCAAGCGGTTTGATTCCGATAATTGTTCCCGAAGGCTTTGTTGAGCACGCCGTAAGCGAGAACGTTTATGCAGGCAAAGGAATGGGCAGAAGAGCATCGTATCAGTACGGCGTTTTTCTTGAGGAATCCGAAACGGGCAAGGTCGCAATGGGAATCGGTATGGGTCAGTCAACAGGTATGGTATCCTTCATACCTCCTACATATGAAATCAGAAGCACCGGCGAAACCTATACTGTCGACGGAGTAACAATGGAGTTTCAGATGACTCCCGGTACTGAAGCACCCGCCGAGATGAATATATGGTTCCCCGAATTGAAAGCACTCTGGCTTGCAGAAAACTGCACGGCAACTCTCCATAACCTTTACACTCTCCGCGGTGCGCAGATACGAGACGGTAACGCATGGGCGAAATACATTACAGAAGCAATGTCCCTTTACGGTGAAGAAGCAGAGGTTGCCTTCCAGTCGCATAACTGGCCGCATTGGGGAAATGAACTGATAAACGATTATCTTGCAGACACTGCTGCGGTTTATAAATTTATTAACGACCAGACTCTTACGTATATAAATCAGGGCTATACGTCGGATGAGATTTCAAATATGATTGAGCTGCCCGAAGAGCTTGCAAAAAACTGGTATACAAGGCAGTATTACGGTACTGTTGCTCATAACTCAAAGGCGGTTTATCAGAAATATATGGGTTGGTACGACGCAAACCCCGTCAACCTCAATCCTCTTGAGCCTACGGAAAGCGCGAAAAAATGGGTTGAATATCTCGGCGATACCGATGAGGTTCTCCGAAAGGCTAAAGAAGATTTTGAAAAGGGCGAATATCAGTGGGTTGCGGAGGTTACAAACGTTATTGTTTATGCCGACCCCGATAATACCGCCGCAAGGCTTCTCTGTGCCGATGCGCTTGAACAGCTCGGATATCAGGCTGAATCGGGCACGTGGAGAAATGCTTATCTTTCCGCTGCACTTGAGCTGAGAAACGGCAACGCAGCTGAAAAGGGCAAAAACGCAAAATCCGACGGAAGTGTTCTTAAAAATATGTCCGCCGAGATGATATTTGACTATATCGGAATTCTCCTTGATAAGCAGGCGCTTGCAGGCGAAGACTTTACAATCAATTTTAATCTTACCGATACAAACGAAAAAATAATGCTTCGTTTTAACAACGGTGCCTTGCTTCAGTGCCACAACACATCGTCAGAATCGGCAGACCTGACGGTAACTTGTCCGAAAAAAGCGCTTGTGTTTATTATTCAGCGCAATACGGACGGCATAAGCGCATCCATGAAGCTTGAAGGCGATGCAGCAAAGCTTCAGCTGATAATTGATAATCTGAATCAGTTCAGCTTTGCGGATAATGCAAAATTCAATATAGCAGAACCGTAAAACAAAGTGAGGTAATGACCATGAATATAAATAAAACCGTTAACGGAAACGAACTTACGGTTGCTCTTGAAGGCAGACTTGATACCGCAACCGCCCCTCAACTTGAAACGGAACTTAATCAGAGCATTGGCGGTGTTGAAAAGCTTGTTTTTGATTTTGCAGGGCTCGAATATCTTTCGTCTGCAGGTCTGCGTGTGCTTCTCGGCGCACAGAAAATTATGAATAAGCAGGGCGAAATGATTGTCAGAAACGTAAATGAAACCATTATGGAAATCTTTGAGATTACGGGTTTCTGTGATGTTCTTACCTTTGAATAATTATGAAAAAAAAGAAACAAAACATATCGGGTGCATTCAGACGATGGTTGTTGGTGCTTGTTGTTATTGCGTTTTTGGCAACAACGGCGTTTCTCTGGATTTCGCAAACGAAAATTTCGCAAAACAATGCGATAAACCTGCTGACACTAAATATCTCCGACGTAAGAGAAGATATCATCGATGCATCCGATGAAAACCTGCTGAAGCTTACGCATCAGATAGCGGGCGATTTGAACAGTGCCGAAAAAATAACTTCCGAATTGCTTGCAGAGCTCACAAAAAAATATGATGTAACGGAAATCAACTGCATCAACAGCAGGGGAATAATATTTGCAAGCACCTATCCCGATTTTTTGAACTATGATATGAGAAGCGGTGAGCAGTCTGCTGAATTTACGGTTTTGCTTTCGGGCGAAACAGAATATGTGCAGAGCTATCAGCCCGTTTCATACGATGCGTCAATTTCACGCAAATACGGCGGTGTAACCCTCGAAAACGGCGGTTTCGTGCAGGTTGGCTACGGTGCGGAGCGTTTTCAGAAGGATATTGATGAATTCGTTGTCGGCGTTACCCGTAACCGCCACGTAGGCGAAGGTGGCTCAATAATTATCGTTGATGAAAACTGGAATATTGTCAGCGACCGTTGCGGCAACGAAGGAAAGAATCTTGATGTTACGGGAATATGGATTGATGCCGATAATATACCCGAAAACGAAGCATTTACAGCCGATGTTTACGGTGAGCCTTGCTATTGTATGCATCAGGTGACAGAGGGCTACCGCATTGTTGCCGTTATGCCCAAAAGCGAAGCGGCACTTTCACGCAACGTTTCCGTCGGTGTTACAACAGTGATGCAGATCATTGTTTTTGCGGCGCTGTTTATTATGATTTTCACGCTTGTAAAACGGCTTGTTGTTGATAATATTTATAAGGTCAACGATTCTCTTTCGGCTATAACGGACGGAAATCTCGATACCGTTGTGGACGTGCGCTCACACGTAGAATTCGATGCTCTTTCGGATGATATCAACTCTACCGTCAATACGCTGAAAAAATATATTTCCGAGGCTGAAGCAAGAATCGATGCGGAGCTTGCGTTTGCCAAGGCAATTCAGCATTCTGCCTTGCCGTCGGTATTTCCGCCTTACCCAAACAGAAAAGAATTTGATATCAGTGCAACCATGCACACCGCAAAAGAGGTTGGCGGAGATTTTTACGATTTTTATTTTGTCGATGAGGATACGCTTGCCTTCCTTGTTGCCGACGTTTCGGGCAAGGGAATTCCTGCTGCGATGTTTATGATGCAGTCAAAAACCCTTCTCAAGAGCTATGCCGAATCTGGTATGAGCGTTGAAGAGGTGTTTACAAACGCCAACGAAAAGCTTTGCGAAGGCAACGATGCAGGTATGTTTGTTACTGCGTGGATGGGATTGCTGAATACAAGAACAGGTCTTGTCACTTTTGCAAACGCAGGCCATAATCCGCCCATTGTGAAGCACGCAGACGGCAGTTTCAGCTATCTTAAAACCAGGGCAGGATTTGTTCTTGCAGGCATGGAGGGGATACGTTATCGCAAGAATGAATATCAGCTTGAAAAGGGTGATGTAATCTATCTTTACACTGACGGCGTAACAGAAGCAATGAACATATCCAACGAGCTTTACGGCGAAACCCGTTTGCTTGAAGTGCTGAACAGAAATGCCGTTTCCGATACGCAGGCAATATGCGATGCCGTCAAGGCGGATGTGGATTTGTTTGTGGGTGAGGCACCTCAGTTTGACGATATCACCATGCTTTGCCTTAAATATAACGGAGAGGGAACCTCCTCGGCGAAAGAAATAACCGTTGCCGCAACCGTTGAAAACATTCAGGTTGTCACGGATTTTGTCAATGAACAGCTTGAGGGTGTCGGTTGCTCTGTGAAAGTGCAGACGCAGATAGATATTGCCGTTGATGAGATTTTCGGCAATATCGCACACTACGCATACGGCGAAAACGGTGGCGAAGTAACCGTCGGGATTGAGATGGAGGATAATCCGCAGGCTGCCGTTATAACTTTTATCGACAGTGGCGTGCCCTATGACCCTCTATCTCAGGCTGAACCCGATATTACTCTTTCCGCAGACGAAAGGGAAATCGGCGGATTGGGAATTTTTATGGTAAAGAAAACCATGGATGACCTCGCCTATGAACATAAAAACGGAATGAATATACTGAAAATCCGTAAAAACTTTTCATAGTCTCAACTGCTTATTCAAGCAAAACAGATTGCTTGAAAATAATTTATTTAAGAAAACAGCAAACAAAAAACACCGCTTGCCGTGATGATATTGAAAAAGCATATGATATCTTTAAGAATAAGAATGACGGATGAATCAAGACAGCGGCGAAGAATGATTTTTCAAATATGAGGTGTTGATATGAAAGAACGGCTTATCAAAGAATTCAATAATTTAGGTATTGCCGATATGGAGATGGTAACGGATTTATACGAAGGTAAGGGTGATTTCGTGAATCTGGATTTCCCATTACCCTGCGGTCAGACTGTTAAACTCTGGGACGATGAAAAAATATATTATATAAATCAGCTTGAAAAGAAAGGGTCATCAAGATGCTATGGCTTGACAGCTGACGAAAAATATCTTCTTGTCTGCGAATACGGCGAAGGCGGCTCTAACCCTGAAATTGTTTTGTTCAAGCGTTGGAATAAAAATTGACATAATAAA
>JAZQKN010000098.1:0-3395 GCA_045542175.1 Acutalibacteraceae bacterium
ATCAGGGCGGACAGCTCACAAATGCAGTTTTCGAACGTCCTTTCTGCGTTATTCTTATTGACGAAATCGAGAAGGCTCATCCTGCTTTCTGGCAGTACCTTATGACCGTACTTCAGGATGGACGTTTAACTGACGGTCAGGGCAATGTTTGCTCTTTCAAAAACTGCTTCCTTATCTTCACTACAAATCTTGGTGCGGATTGTGTTTCTGCCGATGCAAGCAGGGAGGAAAGAGTAGCTACCTATGAAAAAGCCGTTGAAAACTATTTCAAGTCAATCAACAGACGCGAAATCTTCGGACGTATTAAGGATTCAATCGTTACTTTCAATCCGGTTACAGATGATATCGCAAAGGAAATCGTTGAGAAACAACTTCACTGCATTGAAGAAAGTGCAGAATCTGAAAACAAGGTTACTATTATTTTCTCTGAAATTGTTATTTCTGCAATGAAGGAAATGGTCGGAAAAGCATCCGAATACGGCGGTCGCGATATTATCAAACAGCTTAACGATATCATTCGTCCCGAACTTTCAGATATCTACTTTGAAAACGGAATTTCCTCAGGTGACAGAATTAAAATCGACAACATCGAATATGATGTTGAGGGCAAGGTGAAACTTGTTTATAGCGTTACAAAAGCAATTGAAAGTTTTGAAAACAGCGAGGCCTTTATTCCGCTTAATTCATCTGCATCTGTAACTTCTGAAGAAACTACCGTTGAACCTGTAACGGTTTCAAGCCGCAGAAGAGGCGTTGTAACGAGTCAGCCGACTGTTCCTTCCTTCAGGCCGTCATCTTCTTCCGTAAGCACAAGACGCAGAATAGTATAAGGAGGGTTGATTATGAGCGGCGGATTATTAGCTACCCTTTCGCTTGTAGCAGGTGTTCCTGCTGCGATAGTCGGTGCTGTTGGTATGGAGACGTTAAGAGTAGTCGCCAAAAGCAGCGTTGCGGCTTATGAGCAATTTAACATAGCTGCTGAATGCAAAGATGAAATCAGAACTCTGGTCATGGAATATCAGGCAAAATGTGTAGATTATGAAAAGAGAAGCGAAATCGTAAGACAACAGATACACCGTTCTGTTGAAAACGAAATCAACAGTCTGATTTCAAGACTTCGCTCAGAAGGTTGTCCTGAATATGAATTCGTGATTAACGGTTCAAGCGAAGAAAAGCTTACCAGACTTATAGCTCTTGAACTTGAATACAGCGGCAGAAAGCTCGATGAAATCCGTTCTCCCGAAGAACTTTACCGCTCTGTTTGTGAAATCACAAATCGCTGGCTTACGGTTATTCCAAAAGGACTTTCCGAACACGCAGCCATCGAGGGATATCTGAAACAGGCTCAGAGCATAGCCACCGACACTTCACTGCTTGCGTCGGATAAATCGATAAAACTTAAGAGGCTTGAATCAGACATCATTAATGCCTCATTCACCTATGATAAGATTGCCAACAAATGCAGAGCTCAACTTTCTGAGTTTATGAGTCTTAAGGTTGCTGCAGAGAAAATAGCTTCTGTTCTCGGTGAAACATTTACGGTGACGAAATATAATCCCGTAAATGCAGAAAACCAGATTAAGGAACTTGCAAAAAAGGTTGACGAGTTCAGAGATAAACTCCGCAAAAAAGCTTTGACAGATGAAGAATTCCTTGCATCAAACAAAATCCTTGCCGAAGCTGTTATATATTCGGTTGAAGAAGCGGGATACACAAGGGTTGAACGAACATCGGAAGAATACGGAGAAAAGGCTGTCTATGGATACGGCAATTCTCTTCTCAAGGTTATTGTTTCCAAGGAAGGCAATCTTTCAATGAATATTGTCGGCAAACAGGGCGAATCAAAGGAGCTTATTTATGCCGATGAAGAGTCGTTCTGCAGCAACGGTATTGAACGGATAAACAAAAGGTTCGAGGCCAACGGTATCAGAATGAATATAGATCTTGAAATCAAACTTTCCGATGACTCAATAACCTATACGATGCCCGACAGAAGCAACGCTTCAAGTGGTTATTCACAGCCCATAAGACGTACATTATATATTAATAATGATGGAAGAACGGTAAATCAGCAATGAAGAAATGCAGAATTTGTTCATCTGAATACGATAATGGAGAGGTAAGATGCTCGGTTTGCGGCACTTTGTTGCCGCAGACCGAGGTGCCTGTATCTGAATCAGAACGCAAGAAACTGATAAAAAAATGTTCTTATTGCGGAACAATCAACACGCCTGACAAAGTGCGATGCAGACAATGCAACCATTTTCTTGGCAGAACACAGAGCGAATCTTTGGGCGGTTCTGTTCAAGGCGTTATTGTAACGGTAGAACTTGAAACAGGCGAAACGTTTTTTCTACGCAACAACGACATAATCGGAAGAGAGTATCAACCGTCTCTCTGGGATGCCTATACTCCCAGAGCGCTGTATAGGGTCTATTCCGACAATAGCATTATAATGCTTGAAAATTTAAAATACAGAAAGCGTGTTCCGCTTGATTACACTAAAGAATATCAGGCAGGACGTAAAAAGTTCAAATTTATCAAGAAAGCTGGTTGAAATATGCACGAAAATATTTCAAAACTTAAAGATCTTCTTCTTGACTATGGTTATTTTTGTCGCAGCGGCGCTCCTGATGAGTGCATAACCCAAACCGAAAAAATGCTTGACAAACGCTTTTCGGAAGAATACAAAGACTGCCTGCGTTTTACCAACGGCGGCGAGTTCATCAACGGCGGTGTAACAATGTATGCGGTTTATAACGAAGATGATGAATGCAAAACGAGTCTTCTTCTCGGATTTGCAAACAACCCCCGAAACCGTCCGTCAACTATGCCCGATGACTATGTGATTATCGGGTCTGATCTTCTCGGCGATCTCATTTGTCTTACCTCCAAAGGGCTTGTTATTCTGTGGTGTCACGAAACAAATCGGGTTTTTGATACTTACAATTCAATCTATGAATTCTTCAGTGAGTTCGTAAAGTGCAGCGATCCTGCATACGCGGAGGAAATATACAATGACACTTGATGAAGAAAAACGCATCCTCAATGCAAAGCGCATATCCGCTGTGAGAGAAGCTTGGCGCAACGAAAAGCTTCTCGTCGAACAAGGTAAAGGCTCAAGGCAGTGGTCTCAATCCGAGATAGCGGAGCTTAAATCCAAAGGCTATGTAAGCGGATACTACGGGCATCATATGCAATCCGTCAAAATTAAACCTAATCAGGCTATAAATCCTGATAATATCCAGTTTCTCACAAGAGAAGAACATATAAACGGTGCCCACGGAGGTTCAACCCACAACCTTACCAACGGGTATTATGATGTAAGAACCAAGACAATGCACAATTTCAAAGAAAACGAGAGACCTCATAAACCTATTTACACTCTTGATAAT
>JAZQKN010000099.1:0-5610 GCA_045542175.1 Acutalibacteraceae bacterium
CACTTCGCTTGAGGGTACCTCAGTTGAAGGCACCGTTATAACGTCTGAGCCGTTGGTAAGATCTTTATACGTTGTTTCGGGATTTGTGGTTTCGGTTGTCTCTTCTGTCACTGTGGGATGATCCTCACAGCCGAAAGGACACTCGTGAGTAGGAATAATATCCCCCACTCCTGCCCAGTTGCCTACCGTATTGAACAGAAAAGCAATAACAAGAATTACAGGACAAAGTATTTTACACAATATATCAACCATTTATATTGTCCCCCTTATGTAATCGAAATTTATACATTTTAAAGTATAACACAGTAACAGTCAAAAATCAAGAAAAACCAATATTATACAAATATAAAAAGCGGCCTGCTGTAAGCAAGCCGCTTTGTCTGTTTTATCAAAATCAGATTTCGGGAATAACGATTTCGATTTCTCTGCCGAGTTCAGCTGAACGTGAAATACCGTCGATGATAGCCTGATTGTAAAGAATCTGGCTGCAGGGAACGGGTGCTTCACCGTTTTCCTTAACTGCGTCAACAAATGAACGGATTTTAACGTCGAAGCAATCTGCGTTGTTCTTCTTTTCGGGAATGATTGTTTCAATCTGTTCGCCTGCAATTTCGTGATAAATTACAAGAGGACCGCCGATTGAACCGTTCCAGCACTCTGTTGAGGGAACTCTTACAGAGCCCTTTGTACCCATAATAATGGTGTCACCGGGAGTATCGAGGTTCATTGCCCATGCAATTCTGAAGTCGAGGATAATTCCGCCTTCAAGACGTACGAATGCTGCTGCGAAATCGTCAACGCCGAATACGTCGTGATGCTCGTAGTTGGGGCTCTTGCCGAAGAAATCCGACTTGTAACCGGAAACAGTGAGGGGCTTGGGATAGCCGATTGAGTTAAGCACCATATCGAGTGAGTAGCAACCGATATCGCCGAGAGCACCGATACCTGCGGTTTCTTTTTCGATGAAAGAAGTACCGAAGGGAGTGGGAATACCTCTGCGTCTGCCGCCGCCTGTCTGAATATAGTAAATCTTACCGAGCTCGCCTGACTGAACAACCTTCTTGAGCATCTTCATATTCTCGTCAAATCTGGGCTGGAAGCCGATTGAAAGAACGCCTGTGCTTGCCTTTTCTGCCTTGCAGATTGCAACAGCTTCATCAAGAGTTACGCACATGGGCTTTTCAAGAAGAACGCTTACGTTGTGTTCAAGAGCATAGATTGTACATTCAGCGTGAGTTGCGTTATATGTACAAACGCTTACTGCGTCGCATTCGCCTGCATCGATAAGCTCTTTGTGGCTGGGGTAGAATTTAACGTTATCGCCAACGTTGTATGTTTTACAGAAAGCTTCTGCCTTACCGGGAATAAGGTCTGCAAGAGCAACGATTTCAACGGCGGGGCATTTCTGATATGCCTTAACGTGAGCTTCTGCAATCCAGCCTGTACCGATAATACCAACCTTGAGCTTTTTGCTCATATCTCTGACTTTTTCTTCCTGAGGAGCATCTTTGAATTTATCAAGAATACTTGCTGCCATAATAATTACCTCACTAAATAGAATGTTTATTGTTTACCAGCTGAGAGTTTTGAGATATTCTCTGCTGAGTTTTACCGATTCCATGGGAGTTGCGCCCTTTGCAGGGTTATCCTGCTCAACAACTACCCAGAATGCGCCTGCGTCTTCGCAAGCGGCAAGAATTGCAGGCATATCCTGCATACCGTAGCCGACAGGCATAAAGCTGAATGCATCTTCCTCTTCTTCGGCTTCTTCATTATCGTCGATGCCGATGAGCTGATACATCTTGCCCTGACTGCCCTCGCTCTTTTTGAAATCCTTGAGGTGAACAACAGGAGCTCTGCCGCTGTATTTAAGAATGTATTCTGAAGGGTCAACACCCGCAACGTTTACCCAGCAGGTATCGATTTCAGTTTTAAGAAGGTCTTCGGGAATGGTTGAATAAAGCACGTCAAGTGCATATTCTTCACCGATTTTCACAAACTCAAAATCGTGGTTGTGGTAAAGAAGCTGAATACCGAGTTTCTTTGCTGCTTCACCTATTTTGCGAATGCCCTCAACAGTTGATTCAAAACCGTCTGTGCCGGGTCTGCATTCCTCTGTAAGATAAGGAACGGCAACATATTTAACACCGATTTCGGCATAATCTGCAAGCACCTTTTCGGGGTCTTCAAGCATATCGTAATAAGGAACGTGAGCTGAAATGGGTGTGATACCGATTTCTTCACAGAAAGCCTTGATTTTTGCGGGCTCTTCACCGAAAAGACCTGCAAATTCAACGCCGTCATAGCCAAGCTCTTTCATCGCTTTGATTGTGCCGTAAAAATCCTGCTCCATATCATCTCTTACTGAGTAGAGCTGCACGGCAACGGGAAGTTTCATTGTAGAATTCACTCCTTGAATTAATAGTTACAATACATATAGTATCACATCTTTGTTTTGTATACAAGATATAATTTTAATTTTTCTGCTGAATATATTTTTCAGCAATATCCGCAGCACACTTTACAAGCTCACCGCAAGGACGTTTTTTATAGTAGCTCTGAGTTCTTTTTTCGGGTGAAGGGTCAGATTTTTCTTCGGTTAAGCCGAGCAATTCACGGCAGATAATCGAGCCGTTTTCAGCTCTGAATTCTCCCGCCGCTTTCTGAATAAGTGCGTAAAGAGCCGCTTTTTCTTCGTGATTTGAGGGGTCTGTGCAGGCAAATTTTGCCGAAAGCACCATTATCATTCCGCTCACCGCTCCGCAAACTTCACGCATTCTGCCCATACCGCCACCGAGACCCGCCGAAACTCTCAAAGCCGTTTCGTTATCAAGCCCCGTAACCTCCGGAAACGAGCAAAACACCGCCTGAGCACAGTTATATCCGCTTTCAAAAAGCTGTTTTGCCTTATCGCCTTTCGTCATAAAAACACCTCTTTTTCTTTCCAACAATATAATATCAGTTGGAGCAAAAAAGTCAATGAATTAATTGTTCTGAAAAAAATTTATATTTTGTTAAAAAATAACTATTCCATTTTAGGAAACATTGTGATATACTGTGTTTATCCATCCTCGATTTTCGGGGAAAAATAAAACGGAGGATAAGAAAATGACAAAAATCTCTAAAAAAGCAATTTCTATGATTCTTGTAATGCTTATGGCTTTCTCCTGCATGGGCATTACTGCTTTTGCAGAAACAACAGTTCCTGCTCCCGAAGGCCTCAAGGCTCTTGCAGTTTTCTCAGATACAATCGTTATCGAAGAAATCGAAGGCTGCGAATATGCAATCCTTGCATACGCTGAAGACGATACCGTTGATGCTGCTGCAGCTGAATACAAAGCTGAAACAGTATTCACCGACCTCACTGCAGAAACAAAATACGCAATCTATGCGAGAGTTGCCGCAACAGATACAGAGCTTGCAGGCGAATCAGCAACAATCGACGTAACAACAGGCAAGGAAGCAGATGACCCCGCAATCGTTATTGACGATGCCGACATCACTGTTGACCACAACCTCAAAAATATTGTTTGCGCTGCAAAGACATACGCTTACAATGAAACAGACTACGTTGTTAAGTATGAAATTTCTCCCGCAGAAAGCGTTGACACTTCATCACTTGCTGACGGCAGCGTAAAATTCGGCAACCTTGTTTCAGGCACAACATATGCAATCACAGCAAAGATTACCGTTGCAGGTATCGAATTCAAGTCAGAAGCAAAGAACGTTACTCTTAAAACTGCTCAGAATGCACCCGCAACTCCCGTTCCCGTTAAGGTAACAGACACAACAATCGAAATCGAAAAGATTGATAACGACGCAGTTTATGCTTATGCAGAAAAAGGCACAGAAAGCACTTTCGTTTACGGCACAGCCGTTAAGTTTGAAAACCTCAAACCCGGCACAACATACATCATCCGTGCAAAGTACAACGAAACAGACACCTGCGTTGAAAGCCCCGCTTCTTACATAGAAATCACAACTCAGAAGGCTTCAAAGGGTCAGGCTCCCGCTCCCGTACTTGCTGACAAGACCAACACAACTATCAAGGTTGTTGCCGGCGAAGGCGCTGAATACACCTGCGAATTCTCAATCGACAACGGTGCAACATGGGATAACGACGGTCTCTTCACAGGCCTTGAAGCAAATAAGAAATACGAAATCATCGCAAGATACGTTTTTGACGCTTCAACAGAAGCTGCAAGCGTTGCAAGTGAATCAGTTGCAATCTTCACAAACGCAAAGGCTAACTACGAAGCTTCTCTCAATAAGTGCACATTCACTGTTTCAGGTGACGAAGTTAACGCAAAAGAAAGCTTCACAGTTACCGCAAAGGGTGATATGAGCAGCGAAACCGCACAGTACGGCGACACAAGATACATCGCTTACACAATCACCTACGGTGAAACAACAGTAACAAACGAAGCCGCTTCTTCAGCCGTTCTTTCAGCAACACTTCAGGCTCCCGATTCAGCACAGGACGTTACCGTTAAGGTTGTTTACAGACTCCAGAAGTGCGTAAAGGTTGACGATAACGGCACATCATACTGGGCAGATGCAGGCGTTGAAAAGACACAGACATACACAGTTCACATTGCTGAAGAATACAATGCAGTCAAGGCTTTCTTCATCGGTCTTGCAAACTTCTTCCTCAACACTCTTCCCGCATTTATTATGTCATTCTTCAAATAATAACTGACAAACGGCACGGATTTCTCCGTGCCGTTTATTGTTTGTATCGGGTGTGGGCAAAGCCACCATTAACTCTTCACTATTCACTAAAAATCGGGCAAGGGCAGCGTCCTTCCCCAACTATTCACTCTTAACTCTTCACTGAAAAAGGTCGCCGTAAGGCGACCTTTTATCATACTGCATATTCAAACGTCTGCTCATTTTCTGTAAGCACCTTAAGGTACTTTGCGCATTCTTCCTTTGCCTTGGCAAGGTCAAGGTCAAGATAGTTTCCGCATTCTTTCCTTGTGTTTCCGAAAACCTCGCCCTCATAAGCAACAATATCGGCAAGGATTTTCTTTGTGATTTCAAGGATTTTTGCGTTGTCTGCATCCCTTACAAGCAGATAAAATCCAGTTCTGCATCCCATAGGGCCAAAATAGATAACGTTATCTGAAATCTCCGAATTTCTCACAAACGTTGCAAACATATGCTCAACGGTGTGAGCGGTGGTTGTATCCATAAAATCGCCGTTATTGGGAATTCTTGTTCTCAAATCGTAGGTTGTAACGTCTCCGTCAATTCTGGAAACGTAAATTCCCTCTTTAAGCAAATCGTGATCAACGTTGAAGCTGGTTATTCTTTTCATAGCACCAAATCCCCTTTCGGATTATAATTATATATCGCCTCAAGGCATTTTTCAAGCACTATATGTTAATTGTTACTAAAAAGATTCCGGAAAAATTATATATATTTTCTTAAAAATATATGGAAATTTAATTTTGCTTATGTTATAATGCAAATGGCTTATTATGTCTGTTTGATGTATAGGCCCGCTAATAATGTTTATAATTTTATTTGGAGGTAGATTCCCATGGCTTACAAGTATGTTTATTTGTTCTCCGAAGGCGACGCAACAATGCGTAACACCCTCGGCGG
>JAZQKN010000100.1:0-3897 GCA_045542175.1 Acutalibacteraceae bacterium
GGAAGACACAACAATTCCCGCAATGCAGGCTCAGCTCAAAGAATGCGAAAAAGCGATAGAAAATATGCTGAATGCGATTCAGTCGGGAATACTGACGGAGTCAACAAAAGGCAGACTTGAACAGCTTGAAGAACAGCAGAGAAATCTGAAAGTTGCAATATTGCAGGCGGAAATTAAACGCCCGAAATATTCAAAAGAAAAAATCATAAATTGGATAAGCCGTTTTAAAGGCGGCAATCCCAACAACAGAAACTATCAAAGACAGATAATAGACACTTTCGTCAACTCGGTATATGTTTATGACGATAAACTGGTGTTTACATACAACTTCAAAGACGGTACCGAAACAATAACTCTGAAAGAGATTGAAGCGGCTTTCGGTTCGGATTTAAACTATTGCGCTCCACCAGGATAAGGTTTCATATCGAAAGATATGAAACCTTATTTTTTATTGGGTGGATTCAAAAGCAGGTAACGTTACAAATGACGTTACCTGCTTTTTATAATTACTTATTCATTTCTGTTCATCAATCTGATTTTGTTTTTCGGCATCCTGCTCTGCGTAATATGCGTTGGCGGCTTTATCTGATGCTGTGACACGTTCAACCATATTTTCTTCATAGATATCGGCATACAAGAAATCTCTGACTTCAACACGGCCTTCCTTTCTTTTCCCATTCTCGTCTTCAGGATATTCAATCACAAAATCCAAAGCGTAAAATTTTACGTCTGCGGCGTCAAATATTTTTTTAACGTCAAGTATTACCTGAGCCAAATGCTCATAAGAAACGTTTTCATCATAAAGATATATAGTTAGTTTACCCGCCTTTGAACCAAGCTCGTTTATATCGTATTTTCCGTCGAGCTTCAGATCTTCAATAATTATTGCATAGTCGGGAACGTAAGGATCATTTATATGCTCAGCAAAAACAAACTCTATGTCGCCGAAACCGATATCCACAGCATACGGGAACGATTGGCCGGTTAAAATTGCGTCAACCTTATTACGGTATTCGCTTCCCAGTCTGTTTGCCGTGTTCCAGCCCGTGAGAACGCTGTTTTCATAATTATCCGTTCCAAGGTTGCCCCACATATCAATCAGCAGGGTAAAGTGACTGTCTGTACTGCTCGGAGATTTAATGAAAGCGTGATAATATCCGTCCTTGAAATCATAAACTACTTTTTCAATTTTAAAATCTCTGTCACTGTATTTTTCTTCAAGATGCTTTTCTGCCGTATGGGTTGCAACGTGTTTGGATATAGGATTGCCTGTAATGGCGTTTACAAAAACACAAACACCAACGGCAAAAGCAACCGCAATTATAACAGCAACAGTCTTTAAAATCTTTTTCTTCATAGCTTATTCTCCTTTTCAAAAACTCACTCGTATTATGCGGCTATTTTTCTTATTTGTTATTATATCATAAACACCGTAACGAATCAATCATTAAAGAAAGGCAACGAAAAACGGGCAGATTTCTCTGCCCGTTTTAACTTTATGCTACAAGGAATTTGTATTTTGCCACGCTGTAAAGCGGAATGAAAGGCACCATAATCGGCACTTTCTTTACGTATGCCTGATATTCGGGGTCGTTGCCGTAATTCTTATTCTGACGAAGCTCAAGTCTACGTGCACCGCTGAACATTACGAAGATAATGCCTATGTAACCGATGAGAGCAAGCACCCACTGACCAACGCCTGTGAGAATATTAGCACCCGAAACAAGAACACCCGTCCAGAAAATCATTTCTCCGAGATAGTTGGGGCAACGTACGATTTTATAAAGACCTGTGTCGCAGAAACGCTTGGGATTCTTTTTCTTTGAAGCGTTCTTCTGCATGTCGGCAACAGATTCAAAAACAATGCCGAATGCCATAATTACAATACCCGCAATGCACCAGCCGTCTGTTTTCTTTTCGTTAAGCAAGCGGTAGAATACGGGGAGCACCTGTGTAACGTACAAAGCACCGCAGGTAATCCAGATAGCACACTTGACGCCGAATTTCATTGTTGAGCCGTCTTTGATTTCGGTTTTCATTGTGTTGCGGTAAGCCGCACTTTTGAGTTCACGGATAAGCAGATAGCCACCGAGACGGATACCGTAAATAATGAAAAGTGCACAGGCAATAATTGTGCCGACGCTGAGTCCCTCACGGAACATTATGAGCATTGCAACGCCGAGACCTGCAATTGAAAATCCGTAGCCGAGTGAAATAAAATAAACATACTTATAAAATCCGATTGAGCTTATAAGCATTGCGACTGCAAAAAGCAGCCAGAAAGTTAAAGGTGCAACCATGGTTGATCTTTCCTCCGTTTGAATTTTTATTTATTATACTCCTTATTATCTGCTTATTCAATACTTAACGTGAATTATCCGTCTTGATTTTTCGGTTTTGTTATGATATATTACTACCGTAAACAAAATACCTTACTGCCACCGGGTAGTGTAATGCTATGCATTCGTCGTCACATCGTTAGGTCTTTGAAGATGTGTCTGCGGGTGCTTATTTTTTTGGAGGCAATATGAAAATCAATATAAAATATTTTTCAAGAACCGAAATCATTCTCTGGTGCGGGTCGGTTATTCTGATTTTATCCTCTTTCTGCATTTTTGACAGAGAAAACTTTATGACCCTTGCCGCTTCGCTTATCGGCGTTACCTCGCTGATTTTTAACGCAAAAGGCAATCCATTCGGTCAATTGCTGATGGTTATTTTCAGCATACTTTACGGCATAATCTCGTTTTCCTTTGCCTATTACGGCGAAATGATAACCTATCTGGGTATGACGGGTCCGATGGCTCTTTTCGCTCTTATCTCGTGGCTCAGAAATCCCTATAAAGGCAAAAAATCCGAAGTTGCCGTTAACCGTATAAGCGGCAAAGAAATTGCTTTTATGCTCGTTTTAACCGTTGTTGTAACGGTAATATTTTATTTTATCCTGAGCTACTTTCACACCGCTAATATTCTTCCGAGCACCATTTCCGTCACAACAAGCTTCATTGCGGTTTACCTCACTTTCAGGCGAAACCCTTATTTTGCCCTCGCCTATGCCGCAAACGATATTGTTCTGATTATCCTGTGGATTATGGCGGCAATGACGGATATTTCTTATATTTCCGTAATCATCTGCTTTGTTGTTTTTCTTGTGAACGATATTTACGGTTTTTTAAGCTGGCTCAGAATGGAGAAAAGGCAGAATTCCGATATATAGTGCAAACAATTTCATCAAACACCAAACATAGGTCGGTATCAAAAAACCGACCTGTTTTTTATGCGTTTTTCTCTTATTTTTCCTGTTGACTTTTCGCTCTTTTGAGGGTATGATGTATTTGTTAACCGAACATTTGTTCTGAAAGGAGCTTTACCGTGAAGCGTGTTATTCTTCACTCTGACCTCAACGCCTGCTTCGCTTCAATTGAATGTATGCTTGACCCATCGCTCAAAGGCAAGCCCGTTGCCGTCGGCGGCTCAGAAGAAATGCGTCACGGCATCATTCTCGCAAAATCACAGGAAGCAAAAATCTGCGGCGTCAAAACGGGTGAGCCTCTCTGGCAGGCACGTCAGAAATGCCCGAATCTTATCATCATTCCGCCTCATTACGAGCAATATATGAAATATTCCCGCCTTGCTCACGATATCTATCTTCGTTATACCAATCTTGTTGAGCCTTTCGGCCTTGACGAATGCTGGCTTGACGTTACGGGAAGCGGACGTCTTTTCGGTGACGGACGTACCATTGCCGACGAGCTGAGAGGCAGAATAAAAAAAGAGCTTGGTGTCACCGTTTCCGTTGGAGTTTCCTTCAATAAAGTATTTGCAAAGCTTGGCAGCGATATGAAAAAGCCTGATGCCACCACCCTTATCAAAAAGGACACCTTTCGTGAAACTGTA
>JAZQKN010000101.1:0-23713 GCA_045542175.1 Acutalibacteraceae bacterium
GGCGGCAATTGTGCCGTTATCCGAAACGGTAATCTGAGTTACAGTGGGGTGCATAAGCCACACGCCGTATGAGAAATATGAAATCTTACCCTCAACAAGAGTGATGACACCTGTGTTGGTTGCAAAATATTTCTTACCGTCTGCGGCAAAGAACATATCGTTGAATGAGCCGTCGGGTACGGAATACAAGTCATAGCCGTTAAACCAATAATTTCTGCCGTCATAAATGTTAAGACCTTCGTCTGAGCCTACCCAGATATGACCGAGAGCATCGGCGGCAACGCAGTTTATTTTCTGGCTCAAAACACCTGTTGCCGAAGGCACAAGCTCTGACCAATGGCGGCGCTTACCCTTCATTGAAAGAAGGCCTTCAACCTGCGAGCCGATAAATACTGTTTCGGAATATTTTGCTTTATTATCGATTGCGGCAAGGCAAACCGTTTCTTCGGGAAGGTCTACGATTGATACGAATTCGCCGTCCTGCATAAGATAAAGATTCTTCTCGGTAATAAGCCAGAGAGAATTATCAAGACCTGTTGAAATATCAACAACAGGGGCATCAAATTCGGCAATTTTCTTTGCCTTGCCCTTTTTGATTTCTGCAAGCGAATTGCCGATTGCGGCATAAAGCTTGCCGTTTTTTGAAAAAAGCTTTGAAACCTTTGCTGAAATCTTCTTCATTTTGCCGTCTGCATATTCAAAAACGCAGTCGGGCTGAGCAATATAGAGTGTTTCGCCGTCAAAAGCAACCGACGCAACGTTTTCAACGTCAATGCCGTTTTCAGCAGTTATAAAAATTTTATCGTACTGCTTGAATTCGCCGAAATTGAGAGTATGTTTTTTCATAATTATCATCCTCTTTCTTTAAAATTATCACTAACATTTCGAGTATATCATAAACTTTCCGTTTTGTCGATAAAAATAATAGTCGATAAAAATAATATATTATTTAATTATATGAGTATTGCCAATCTGTGACGTGAGTGATAAAATAAAAAGGATAATAAAAATTAACGGAGAAACAGATATGGATTGGGAAAAAGAGCTTTACAGTATAAACGAAAAACCGCTTGACCGCCTTGTTGACGGTTACAGCAACACCTCTGTTTTCAGAAAAATGGCATTTATCGGCGACAGTCTTTCTTCCGGCGAATTTGAAACAGTGGATAAAGACGGCAACAAGAATTACTACGATTTTTACGATTATTCCTGGGGACAGTACATTGCAAGAAAAAACGGTCTTACGGCTTACAGCTTTTCGCGTGGAGGTATGACGGCGGGCTGGTATCTCGATTCGTTTGCCGATGAAAACGGCTTCTGGGACAAGGAAAAAGCCTGTCAGGCTTACGTTATTGCTCTTGGTGTTAACGACGTTTACAATCAGGGGCTTGAAATCGGCAGTGTTGACGATATTGACCCTGAAGATTACAGAAACAATAAGCCTACCTTTGTAGGCAACTATTCGCAAATTATCAGCCGTTATAAAGAAATCAGTCCCGATGCAAAATTCTTTTTCGTAACATTTCCCAACGATACCGCAAGGGGCAAAGACACCGAAAAAACTCACGGTGTAATCAACGCTCTTTATAACCTTGCAAAGCACCATACAAATTCTTACGTTATTGACCTTTATAAATACGGCCCCGTTTACGATGAAAGATTCAGGGAAAAGTTTTATCTTCACGGTCACATGAATCCCTCGGGATATATTTTTACTGCAAAACTCATTGACTCATATATCGACTATATTATCCGCCACAATGCACAGGATTTCAGAAACATCGGTTTTGTAACAACCGATATAAGCTATTAAGAAAGGAGCGGTTTGATGCCCGAAACATTTCACAACATAGGAATACTGGCTCACGTTGACTCGGGCAAAACTACTCTTACCGAGCAGCTTCTTTTTCTGACGGGAGCAATCCGTCAGGCGGGCAGCGTTGATGCGGGCACAACCTCAACAGACAGTCTTTCGGTTGAAAGGCAAAGAGGTATTTCGGTGCGCACCGCAACAGCCTCCGCCAAATGGAAAGACGTTACGATAAATATAATTGACACCCCGGGTCACGTTGACTTTGCGGGTGAGGTTGAGCGCGCCCTTTCGGCACTTGACTATGCGGTGGTTGTTGTTTCCGCGGTTGAAGGGGTCAGGGCACATACGGAAAGCATTTTAAAATCGCTCGATACGGCAAAGCTGCCCAGAGCAGTATTCATAAATAAAATTGACAGAGCGGGCTCCGACGTAAAATCGGTTATGAAAGAGCTTTCACAGGTTTCTTCGCAGTCATATTTACTGCTTTCGGAAATTGAAAACGAAGGACTTGAAAATCCCGTTGTCAAAAGGATGAACAGCTCTGATTTTGCGGCGGCGGCAACGGAAGCACTTGCAGAAATCAACGATGAAGCCGCTGATACTTTTCTCAGCGAAGAAACGCTGACAAGCGAAAGAGCAACGGAGCTTATCCGTGAAGAAATATCGGCTTGCAGACTTACACCCGTGCTTTGCGGAAGCGCAAAGTTTTCTCTCGGCGTCAAAGACCTTGCCGATATGCTTGTTGAATTGATGCCCTCTGCCGAGCGCAGAGCAACCGAAGATTTATGCGGAATAATATTTAAAATTGAACACGATAAAACCCTCGGCAAGGTTTCACATATAAGACTTTTCGGTGGCGAAATCTCAAACCGTGACGAAATCGAGCTTATCTCCCCCGCCGATGCAACCGCTGAAAATCCCGACGATGATAACTCGGCGGTTGAAATCGAAAAAAAGCCGCCCGTCAGAGAAAAGGTTTCGCAGATTAAAAAATTCATCGGTGCGAAATACAGCGATTCGGGTGCGGTTAAAAGCGGCGATATTGCCGCGGTCTGCGGTCTGCCCTCTGCAAAAACGGGCTTTTTTGTAGGCTCGCTTGCCGTGAGCGAAAACGCAAAGCTTGTTAACCCGTTTCTTCGTGTTAAGGTAACTCCCGCCGACGGCGATTTACAAAAGCTTCCCGACCTTGCGGCGGCACTCGGCGAGCTTTCAGACGAAGAGCCGTATATCGATGCAAAATGGGAAAACGGACTTAAAGAAATCACAATCAGCACAACGGGTAAAATCCAGCTCGAGGTGCTTGATAATCTTTTGAAAGAGCGCTATTCTTTGGCGGCAAATTTCTCTCCGCCGACGGTTATATATAAAGAAACTCCTGCAAGCAAGGGCTTTGCAAGAGCAAGTTATACAATGCCCAAACCTTGCTGGGCGGTTGTTGAATTCCTGTTTGAGCCGATGCCCGGAGGCTACGGCGTGAGCTATCACGGCAGACTCCCCTCAAACCAATGCTTTTACAGATACCAGTCGCATATCCGCACCTCTTTCAATTCCTGTCTTGAACAGGGTCTTTACGGCTGGGAGGTTACGGATTTCAAGTGCACGCTTGTCGGCGGCGAGCATCACACAATACACACTCACCCGCTCGACTTTTTCGTGTGCACCCCGATGGCTTTTATGAACGGTCTTTCGCAGTTGGGCTCAACAATTCTTGAGCCGCTTCTTAAAATAAGGGTTACGGCACCCGCCGACCTTTCGGGCAAAATCCTTTCCGAAATTGTCAAAATGTGCGGCGAATACGACAGCCCTCTTATCCGAAGCGAAACCGTTACGCTTGAAGCGATTGTTCCTGTTGCAACGTCAATGGATTTTCCCGCAAGGCTTGCGGTTATTTCTTCGGGCAAGGCTGTGCTCAGCCAGACCTTCCACGGTTACAGAGAATGCCGCGACTCTCTCGAGCACGTCAACCCCAGACGCGGCGTAAATCCCCTTGACCGCTCAAAATGGATTCTCTATGCAAGAGGAGCTTATCAGAAAGATTAAGATAAACGTTACATTTTTTTGTAACGTTTTTATCTTTTTTCAATCTAATAATCGAAAGGACGGTGAAAATGTGACGGAATTCGAAAAACTTTACAGTGAAAATTCAGATTTTATTTTTAAATATCTGTTAAAGCTCTGCGGCAATAATTCATTGGCAGAAGAGCTTACACAGGAAACGTTTTTTCGGGCATACATAAATCTGAAAAGCCTCAGAGATAAGAGCAAGGCTCCCGTATGGCTTTGCCAGATTGCAAAGAACTGTTATTTTGCCTGGTATAACGAGCAAAAGAAACACAGCTCCTTTGACGATGACAACGGCTTGAAAGATGAAATTGACGTTGAAAGCTTGTTTGAGAAAAAAGAGCTTACCGAAAAAGCTTTTTCCTGTTTGCACGAACTTGAAGAGCCTTATAAAGAAGTTTTTATGCTTTCGGTTTTCGGTCAGCTTTCTTTGACTGATATAAGCAAGCTTTTCGGCAAAAGCGAAAGCTGGGCAAGAGTCACATTTTACCGTGCAAAACAAAAACTTTCAGAAAGAATGAGGTAACGGTTATGGATTGTAACATTATAAAAGATTTGATTCCCCTTTATATCGACGGCTGTTGTTCCGACGAAAGCGTTTCAGAGGTAAACCGCCATCTTGAAAACTGCAAAGAGTGTAAAGCGGTTTTGGAAAGTATGAGCAGTTCGATTATAAAAGAAACAAGCGTTTCAAAGCCTGAAAAATTCAGCAGATTAAATGACTGGAAAGCTTCTGTTCTTCAATCCGTTTTGTTTCTTATTTCGTTTCTTCTGATTACGGCCGGTGTTGCTGTTGAAGCAAGCATTCCTCTCGGATTCGGAAACAGTATGGCGGCTTTTAACGTTGTTGTTCCCGTCACAGCATTTATGCTCTCACTCACAAACTGGTATTTTGTAAAGCTTTATAAAAGCAGAAAAAGTTTTTCCCGGTGCTGTTGTTTTTTAACCGCTTTCATCAGCATTTGTGCTTTTGCCTGGACTGCCGATCATTATGGGATTAATTATATAGAGTTTCTTAAGGATATCACATTTATAGATATGGCTGAACACATAGTTTTCTTTTACAGTATTGGTATAACTCTGACCATCATCCTTTTAGTAGCTTCAAAAATCCTGTCAGATGTTTACGCTAAAATGCTGGGTAAGGAGTAAAGCAATGAGGGTTAAAACAAAACCAACCCCTTATATACTTCTTGCTTTAAGCTCTTTCCTGCCGCTGATTACTTTAATTCTTTATTGCTTTGAATACTCGGTTTCGCTATACAAATTTACTTTTCCTTGTGTAATTCTTGCAATAATTTTTATAGTTTCTGCAATTCTGTTTTTTAGATCAAAAGAACTTTTACTGAGAAAATGCGACAGCATTGTCTGCGCAATTCTACCTTTCTTTTCGGCTACTGATATGGCTGTCTGTGTTTTTAAACAAAGAACTTTGCCTGTTGCATTTTGTATAGCGATTTGCTTAATCTGCTCTGTTTTAATCGCAACCAAAAGCTGTAATTCAGTAAAAGCAAAAACAGTATCAGTAATAAATTCAACCGTTTTAACTGTTATTGCTTTGGCTTTTTCTTTTATTGTAATCACTGCTGATTCATTCTCAACTCATACTGTGAAAGATGTTATCTACTCCCCTGACCGCACTTGCTATGCAGAGGTTGTTGACATTGACCAGGGCGCTTTGGGCGGCAATACAGTTATCTATGTACATAAAAGTAAATGCTTAAATCTGTTTTTCATAACGGTAGCCAAAACACCGCAACGGGTTTACACCGGCGAATGGCAAGAATACAAATCGCTGAAAATTCAATGGAAGGATAATGACTGTTTAACTGTCAACTCAACAGAATACAGCATTGAAACATAAGCTTAAGATGGTTGGTATCGGATTGACAATACCAGCCATCTTTGTTAATATATTTTAAAGATTTTTAAATACGGTGATACTATGAAAGAATTACATATGATTTGCAATGCTCATCTAGACCCTGTGTGGCTTTGGCAAAGACCCGAAGGCATTGCAGAAGCTATTTCCACTTTCCGCGTTGCCGCGGATTTCTGCGAAGAATTCGACGGCTTCGTTTTCAACCACAACGAATCCGTGCTTTACGAATGGGTTGAAGAAAACGAGCCCGAGCTTTTCGGGAGAATTCAGAAGCTTGTCAGAGAAGGCAAATGGCGCATTATGGGCGGCTGGTATCTTCAGCCCGACTGCGTTATGCCCTGCGGTGAGAGTTTCATCCGTCAGATTGAAACGGGCACAAAGTATTTCAAAGAAAAATTCGGTGTAAAACCGCTTACTGCAATCAATTTCGACCCCTTCGGCCATTCAAGAGGACTTGTTCAGATTCTCAAAAAATGCGGCTATGAATCTTACGTTTTCATGCGTCCCTCGGGAACGGATTGCGAACACGATTTCATCTGGAAAGGCTTTGACGGCAGTGAAATTTTCGCTCATAAAATAAACTGCGGCTATAACTCGGGCAAGGGCAAGATTATGACAAAAATCGAGCGTGTTCTTGAAAGAGAATACGGTGATGGCATAAACATGATGTTCTGGGGAATCGGCAATCACGGTGGCGGTCCTTCAAGAGAAGACCTTAACACTATTGCCGCATATATGAAAGATCATCCCGAAAACGGACTTATGCACTCATGGTGCGAAAACTATTTTGAACGCATCGACAAATCCAAACTCAAGCCCTATGATAAATCGCTCAACTACACCATGGTTGGCTGTTACACAACAATGGCAAGAATCAAGCAAGCTCACAGACGCCTTGAAAACGATTTGGCTATCTGCGAAAAAATGCTTGCCCTGAGCGGTGTTTCCTACGATGAAAAAGAACTTAAAAAAGCGGAAAAAGCTCTGCTTTTCTGCGAGTTTCACGATATTCTGCCAGGCACAAGCATCAAGGCTGCCGAGGATGACTGCCTGAGACTTTTTGCTTACGGCAGTGAGATTGCCGAAAAATACAAAACCAAGGCATTCTTTAAGCTCTGCGAAGGTCAGCCCAAGGCAAAGGACGGCGAAATTCCCGTTCTTGTTTTCAACCCCCATCCCTACAAAATCACACAGGACGTTGAGGTTGAATTCCAGCTTCAGGACCAGAATTGGAACGAAAACGAGGTTACAATCGTTACCGTGCGTGACAGCAAGGGCAATTATCTGCCATCACAAAATGAAAAAGAAGCCTGCACCTTCAGCCTTGACTGGCGCAAGCGTGTCTGCTTCAGAGCAGAGCTTGAGCCGATGAGCATTAACCGTTTTGACTGTGAGCTTCACGTTGAAAACCTGCCCAAACGCAAAATCGAGCCCTGCAACGAAACAGCAGAGCATTTCACCTTTGATAACGGCAAAATGCAGGTGCTTATCAGCAAGAAAACGGGTCTTATCGATAAATACTGCGTAAACGGCGTTGATATGCTCAACCCCGAAAGCGGAAAAATCACGGTTTTCAAGGATAATGAAGACCCCTGGGGCATGAGAGTTGACGGCTTTAACGAAAGAATCGGAGAATTCACTCTGCTTTCTGACAAAAAGGCAAATGCTTTCAACGGCTATCCCGAAGAAACTCTCGGCAACGTAAGAGTTATTGAAAACGGTGCCGTACGCCTTAAAATTCAGGCAATTTTCGGTTATTCCGATTCGTTTGCCGTTGTGACGTACACTCTGCCCAAAAACGGCAATTATGTTGACGTAAAAATCCGTATGCTTTCAAACAATGCAAGCAGATTCTATAAGCTTTCGTTTGATTCAACCCTCAGCACCCCCGATTTTTACGGTCAGACGGCATTCGGCACGGAAAAGCTCCGCACGGAAGGCAAAGAAGCCGTTTACCAGAAATGGTGCGGAGTTTTTGAAAATGGAAACGGTCTTGCGGTTATCAACAAAGGCACTTACGGCGGAAGCGTTGACGGCAATATCCTCAATGTTTCTCTGTTAAGAACGCCTGTCAATTCCGCTCACCCCATAGCCGACAGACCCCTTGCCGACTTTGACCGCTCACATGACAGAATCGATATCGGTGAGAGAGATTTTGAATTCAGACTCACCGCCGACACGGACTATCTTGATATGCAGGCAGAGGTTTTCAATCAGCCTTGCATCGCTCTTTCTTTCTTCCCCTCGGGCGCAAAGGAGAAAAAGGATACACGCATTGAAATTGATAACAACTACGTTATCCTTACAAGATACCGCAAGAATGCAGACGGCTTTACGGTAAGACTTTATAATTCTTCCGATAAGAGCGAAAAAGCCGTTATTAAAATCGAAAACTCCGGATTCGAAACCGAACTCGGTGCATATGAGGTCAAGACATTTAAGTATAACAACAAGTCTTTGACCGAAACTGATATGATATAACAAAAAAACGGATGCATTCCTTAACGAAGCTGCATCCGTTATTTTTTATTTGTATTTGTAAACTCTGACGTAATCAACGATGAATTCTGCGGTGTCGCCGGGCTCCATATTCATTTTACCCGTACCGTGCCTGTCAGCGTGGGCAACTCCGTTATCGCCCGCAACCTCACAGGAAAGAATAAGATATTCGGGGTTTCTGCTTACTCCGCCCGTTGAAAGTCTGCCTGTTTCAATGCCGTTTATATAGAAAATATACTCGTTTTCATTCCATTCAAGTCCATAGGTGTTGAACTCTTCATAAGGGTTGTTTACAAACCATCTGCCGATGCTGTCACCCTTGCTGTCCTCTCCGTAACCGTCATAAACAATACCGCTGATAACCGAATCGCCTGCACCCCACCATACGTCTTTGTAGTACATCGATTCAAAAATATCAACCTCTGTGCCGTCCATACCCGTGCCGTCAACGTTGGCAACGCCGTCACCCATCATCCAGAAAGCGGACCACATTCCTGTTGATTTGGGAAGAATACAGCGGCATTCAAAATAGCCGTACGTCTGCTCAAAGATATTCTGCGTGGTGATACAGCCTGTGTACCAGCCCTCTCTGTATTCCTTAAAATCAATTATTCCCGCCCAGGTATCTTCATAATAATTTTCAAGCGGCTCGCTCATATAGGCAGTTGTTATTACAAGGTTGCCGTCTTTAACCGACACCATATCTTCGTGCCAGAAACCGCCTTTGCGCTCGGTTTCCCACCAGTTATACTGCCACTTTGTCTTATCAAGAGAAGTGCCGTTGAATTCATCGCTCCATTCAAGCACAAAACGATCTTCAAGATTAAGCTCCTGACCGCGGGGAATTTTCGGCAAATCAAGCTCATCGGGAAGCGCAGGTGAAATAAGCATCAGAATTGCAACGAGCAACCGGATAAGTCTTGTCATTCTCTCAACTCCTTTTATTTTATACTATCATAAATATAAAGCGTTGGCAATAGCCGTTTCAAACGTATTCACAAAACAAAAAGAGTCGGTTAAGCACCGACTCTTTGCAATTTTTTATTTGTTTGAAATATGTTCGTAAAGCTTGCCCACTGTTTCGCAATATCTGAAATCGTCTGCGGTAAGTCTTACGCCGAAGAGGTCACATAAATCTTCACCAAAGCAAACAAGGTCAAACGAGGTCATACCAAGATCTTCCTTGATGCTTGTATCTGCGGTGATTTCATCATCAGGCTCAACGTAGTTGAGAAGTAAATCAATTATCTTTTCCATATTATTTTACCTTGTCCTCCTTAATTTTTGCAAGAATTTCCGAAACCTTAACGTCGGGATTCTCAATACCCATAACAAGTGTATCGTGTATTTTATCATAGAAATGATAGAGCTCTTTCAGGGGGCTGTTTACGATACGGTATTCAAAGTTGAAATCAAGACCGTTATCATAGCTTCTGTGCATAACCGTAAGGTAAAGAGGCTGAACGGATGAATCGTTGTTATACCAGAAACCGCGGCTTGATTTTTTCATTTCTTCGCCGTAATAGGGCATCGGGAAATGGGGATGATATGAAAACGTTATGCACTCATAAGTATAGCGTGTTCCCGCCTTCATTGCAAGATGTCTGAGAATAACAGCTTCCATTGAGCCCATATTTGAATGCTCAAAAATATCGTTCTGAGCCTTTTCGATAACTTTTACCGCCTCGGCAAAGGTCATATCGGGCTCAACAATGTTTCTCATCGAGAAAAAGTGCATTCTTACGCCGCCCGATTTCTTATCAAGAAGAGTTGCGCGGCGGTTAACCATAAGCTTATATGAAATATCCTTTTCGTCATCGTTGAAGGACGAAAGCGCACTTCTCATACCCATCATAAGAACACAGGGAAGAGAAAGACCTCTTTCGGCCGACATTTTCACAAGCTTTTCCGAAGTTTCGGCATCAAGGCTGAATTTGATTGTTCTTGATTCGGGGTTTGCATCAAGAACTTCCGCCTTGCGGAGATTGGGTTTGTTTTTGGCAATTCTCTGCTCTTTAAGACGGCTGGGACGTACGTAGTCGGTATAGATAGGCTCAGATTCGTTCTTAATTGTGCCCTTCCAGAATTCAACGTCCTTCTTATGCTGCTCGGATTTTGAATATTCCAATTCTTTTTTAACCATATCGTAGTAGCTGCGCATGGGCTTGGGATATGCAGTGCCGTGCTTTTTATGAAGATAGATTGAAATTGCGTCTGCAAGGAATACCTTTGACGAATAGCCGTCAAATGCAAGATGATGAAGCTTCATATATATCCCGTGATAATCGTTTTCAAGGTGCATAATTCTGATTTCGTTCACAGGCTTATCGTACATATCAATAATTGAATGTGAACGGTCCTTGATGAATTCGTGAGCTTCATCCCACGCCATATGCGACAAATCTTCTTCAATTACCGTAATTTCGTGTTTGTCCGCAAGATACTGAACAACCTTGCCGAAGCGGCGCTTTGTGAAACGAAGACGCATTGTGTCGCATCTGTCCATCGCTTCATAAAGAGCTTCTTTCATAAGTTCGGTGTCGAATTCTCCCTGCCAGTAATAACCCGTTACTATATTAAGAACGGGTGCATCTGTGCTGTGGTGCTTTGAAAGGTAAAGCATAAGTCCCTGTGCGGGAATAAGGGGATATGCTTCAACCTTTTTGCCGTTTCTGAGCTTGATTTCCATCCTTTTGTCCCTTCCGTTTTTTAATATTTCACGTGATTTCTCTTAATCTTATTGGTAGTTGTCTTGGGGAACGGTGTTTCTCTGAGGCGAAGCTTTGCAATTTCTCTTTCAGGCTTTTCACCGATGTTAGCTTCTTTGACTTTTTCTATAAGATATGCCTCAACGTCTTCAATTCCTGCCGATGCGGCAAATTCTTTATCGGGATAAACTTCCGCAACAATTCTGTCGTTTTCGGCACTTACTATAATTTCTTTGATAACTTTTTCGTCAACAAACTTTGCTTCGAGCTCTTCTGGAGAAATGTTTTCTCCGTTTGAGAGAATGATAAGATTCTTGATTCTGCCGATTACGTAAAGATGCTCACCGTCATCGCTGAATTTGCCGAGGTCGCCTGTTCTGAGATAGCCGTCTTCGGTAAACACTTCTGCAGTTGCTTCGGGTTTTTTATAATAACCCATCATAACAGACTCGCCCTTTACCTGAATTTCGCCGTCAACAAGTCTTACTTCGCAGATGCTCTTTAAAATTTTACCGCTCGAATCCTTATTTTTATCGCTGAAATCGGCAGTTGTGATTTTGGGGCTTGTTTCCGTCATACCGTAGCCCTGACGGAGCATAATGCCGTATTTTTCATATTCGCCTACAAGCTTCGGTCCGAGATAAGCACCGCCAACGGCAATCCAGCGGATATTTCTGCCGAATACCTTTTCGGCAACCTTTCTGGGAGGAAGATCGGGGAATCTTTTGTGAAGAATGCCGACCTTTCTGATAAGTGCTTCGCAAATCATCGGAACAAGACGCATTGTTGTGGGCTCAAAAAGAGCAAGATTTCTGCCGATGTTGCTCATTTCGCCGTTAAGACAAACGGTAAGACCGTCAAGCAAGGGCTTGAAATAGTCACAGGAGAAGCAGAAAATGTGGTGCATCGGTAAAACCGAAAGATAAACGTCATCGTCTGCAAGTTCAAGCTCGGGGTATACTACGTTTGCAATAAGGTTCTTTGATGAGAGCATAACACCCTTTCTTGAACCTGTTGTGCCCGAAGTGTAAATAAGTGCGGCACATTTATTTGGGTCAAGCTCAATTTCAGAAAGAGATGCGTATTCCGAATCGGAGCTGTATTTTTCGTAAAGCTCGGCAAAATGCTCTGCGTTACCCATATTGAGGCAGGCTTTGAGTTTGCCGTATTTTTCTTCAATTTCCTTTGCGGTTGCTTCGTATTCTTCTTCATAGAAAAGAACTTCAATGTCGCCGTCTTCAAAAAGCTCAAGTGCTTCTGCAACGCTTGTGGTGGGTGCAAAGGGTGCAAAAACGTTACCGCTGACAAGAACACCTGTCAGAGCGGTGATATATTCATAGGTTGTTTTGCCGATAACCGCAATGTGCATTCTTTCGGGGCAAACCGAACGGATATAACGGCAGATTGCAAGGCTGTTTTCTCTTAAGGTTTTAAAGCTTTTTTCAATAACCTCTTCGCCCTTGCAGTATTTTATAAAAGTTTTATCGCCGTACATTTCGGCACTGTTATCAATGAGATCTCTTACTGTATTAATTTTTGAATACCAATCCTTGTTGTATTCCATACGTCACCTCGTCTGTTTTACAATAAATCTTCAGCATATTACCATTACTTTGTTAAATTTTTGTTAGCAAATCATTTTCGCCGATATTCCACAAGATATAATATATAATTTTATATTAAAAGTAAACCAACAAAATCTACAAAATAACTGAATTTTAACACAAAGCTACACAAAATAACACAGTTTTATACTGTTTTATTTTCAAAAAAGTATTTTACTCGATGTTTTTATATACGATAAATTGCTTTTTATATTATTGCCTTTTATAAAAAAGTAAAGTATAATTAAATCATATACCTAAAGAAAGGTACGGAAAGCTTTTCAATGAACGAACTGAGCAGGATTTTTTTGAATATCGGCGATAACGAAACCGTTAAGCTCGAAAAAGACAAAATATACGACGTGCGTCAGGATGATTCCTTTGAGATTGACGGATATTACTGTTCCAATACCGCAAAAAAGCACGAAAACCCGAACGGCCTTCGCAAAACGGCAATATATCTCAAAAACAGAAAGAACATAACAATTGACGGCAACGGAGCAACAATTCTTGTTCACGGCAAAATGACTCCCCTGCTGTTTGACAGATGCGAAAACGTTACCGTAAAAAATCTTGTTATCGATTATGCCTGCCCCACTATGACGGAATTCACCGTTATTTCAAACGATAACGGCAACTGCGTTATAAAACTCAATCCCGACTGCCGTTTCAGAATAAAGAAAAATGTTTTATTCTGGTGCGGTGAAAACGGTGCGGATTCAAAGCCTTACTGGGAAAACCAATGCAACGTCAGGGGCAGATACGCAAAGCTTTATAACCCCGAAACACAGACCTGCAGTGATTTCAGCAGAGAAAACCTCACTTTCAAAAAAATCGAACAGATTGATGCTCACACTCTGCGTCTTGAACTGAAAAACAAAGATACATATTTGCCCGCAGGCTCGGTTATCCAGACTAGAAGCATCGTGCGTGACCAGACGGGAAGCCTTTTTCAGAGAAGCAAAAATCTTTATTTTGAAAACCTGAGAGTGAAATTTATGCACGGTCTCGGAATGGTTTCTCAGTTTTGCGAAAACGTTACCTACAAAAACTGCGATTTCACCCCCGCCGAGGGCAGAACTGTTGCAAGCACGGCGGATTTCTTTCAGTTTTCGGGCTGTAAGGGCAATCTTACAATTGAAAACTGCAAGGCAAACGGTGCTCAGGATGACTACGTTAACGTTCACGGCACGCATCTTCGTATTGTTAAACGAAACAAGAGAAGAAAAACAGTAACCGTTCGCTTTATGCACGCAGAATCATGGGGATTTCAGGCTTTTGAAAAGGGCGATGAAATCGAATTCATCAAATGGAATACGCTCATTCCTTTTTCTAAGGCGGTTGTTACCGATTGGAAAAGGCTGAACGATACCGATATAAGACTTACTCTTGACAGAGCTTTGCCCGATTTTGAAATCGGCAAAGACGTTGTTGAAAACGCAACGTGGACACCGAATCTCTACGTCAGAAACTGCGTTTTCGGACCGACCTCGGGCAGAGGAATTCTTTGCACAACCCGCAAAGAGGTTATAATTGAAAACAACGTTTTCAGAAATCTCTGGGGTCCCGCTTTGCTGATTGAGGACGACTGCAATTTCTGGTTTGAATCGGGCTATACAAAAGAGATTGTTTTCAGAAACAATCTTGTAAGCGGCTGTGAATATGCCTCAATGTGGCAGAAATCTCCCGTCATCCGCTATACCCCGAAAGTAATGAACGAGGCTTCAACCGAATACGTACACGGAAAGCTTGTTCTTACAGGCAACAAGTTTGAAAGACCGAAAGAGGCTTCGCACTGTATCTGGCTTGAATTCCTCAGAGAAGCCGAAATTACAGATAATTCTTTCGACGCACCCTATTGCATTGAGGCAAAATGTGTGGGCAACGTCACGGATAAAAACAACAAAACCGTTTGATATAAGGAGCAATTTATGAAATTATGTCTTAAGCTTTTTCTGACTTTTGCCAAAGTCGGCGTTATGACCTTCGGCGGCGGCTACGCAATGCTGCCTATTCTTCAGCGGGAAATCGTTGATAAGCATAAATGGGCAACCGAAGAAGAGGTAATGGATTATTTCGCCATCGGTCAGTGCACACCCGGTATCATTGCCGTTAACACTGCAACCTTCATCGGGCAGAAAACCAAGGGCGTTTTCGGCGGAATTTTCGCAACCCTCGGTCTTGTTTTTCCCTCGCTTGTTATAATTTCTCTTCTTGCAGGCGTTATTGAGGCATTCTCCGACATCGTCTGGGTGCAGAATGCTTTTGGCGGAATTCGTGTTTGCGTATGCGTACTTATTCTTAACTCCGTTGTTAAACTCGGTAAAAAAGCGGTTGTTGATAAAATCACTCTGCTTATTTTCCTTGCGGTCACTCTTGCAAGCTTTTTCACGGATTTAAGCCCTGTTATATTTATTCTTATCGCCGCCGTTATCGGTATTCTTATTAAAAATATAGGAGGTAAGAAAGCATGATTTTTCTTAAGCTTTTCTGGGCCTTCTTCAAAACGGGTCTTTTCGCAGTTGGCGGCGGAATGGCAACAATTCCGTTTTTATACGAAATTTCCGACAGCACAGGCTGGTTTACTCACAATGACCTTGCCAATATGATTGCCGTTAGCGAATCAACACCGGGTCCTATCGGTGTTAACATGGCAACCTACGTAGGCTTTATTACAGGCTCTGACGTTGCTGGCATTCCCACCGCCATTCTCGGTGCGGTTGTTGCAACTCTCGGTCTTATTATGCCCGCGATTATCATCATTCTTATCATCACTCTTTTTCTCAAGAATTTCAAAGATAACAAGTATCTCAATTCCGCCTTTTACGGTCTGCGTCCCGCTTCAACGGGTCTTGTTGCCGCCGCGGGTCTGAGCGTTGCCGTAACAAACTTTCTTCCCGAAGGCTTCACCCTTACGGGATTCAACTGGAAAGGCGTTATTCTTGCGGTTATTCTGTGGATATTCACAAACAAGGTCAAAAAAGTAAAAGACCTTCACCCGATTGTTTTTATTCTTGTTTCCGCCGTTGCGGGTGTAATATTCTCAATGGGTTAATTATCTGAAAGAGGGGTTTGATATGTCAGAAAAATGGGTACAGGTCTGGGGACAGGCTCATTCAGCGTTATCTTTTTTCTACTATCCGTCGTGCAAAAGAACTTACAGAATGGTAATAAACTCTGCTCTTTCGGGCAAGGCAGTAAAGCTTGAGCTTTCCAACGAATGCGCAAAAAACGACGTTGAAATCAGTGCTCTTACCGTTGCACGTTGCGATAAAAACGGCTGTTTTACGGGTGACTGCAAAAAAATCACAGTTAATCAGAAAGAGAGCTTTTGCATTAAAAAGGGTGAAATTATTTCAACCGATGCTGCTGAAATCGGCATTGAAGCGGGAGAATATTTCTGCGTAAGTGCCTGTGTTGAAAAAGGTGCTTTGCGAAGCGGAAACCTTATTGACGACGTTTCACTTATCACCGTTAAAGGCGACGTGACTGCAGAAATAAAGGTTGTTAATCAGCCGAGAAAAAGAGATACTGTAAGAGAAATAGCCTCAAAAGTGCTCGGTATGTATTTTCACAAGCCCATTCCCCTGTTTCAGTCGGTACAGGTGCTTAACGAAACCGACGCAAGCGCAATCACCGTTTTCGGTGATTCAATAAGCCAGCAGGGATACTGGACAAATATGTTTGCCCAAAGGATACGAAACGAATATCCCGCAAAATATTCCGTTATCAATAAATCGATAATGGGCGGAAGAATCCGTTTTGACTATCACAAAAGATTTATCTGCAAAGGTCTTTTCGGCATAAGCGGTATAAACCGTCTTGAAAGAGACGTGCTGAATTATCCCGATACGGAGTACGTTGTTTTCGCACTCGGCACAAACGATTTTCTTCAGTACGGCTCAATTGCCGCACCGAAATCGCAAAAGCCCACCGCAAAGCAGGTTTTTGACGCAGTGGCGGATATTTCGGAAAAGCTTAAAAAAGCGGGCAAAAAGGTTATTGTCTTCAATGTTTTAAACTTCGGCGACTGTGCCGATTCAAGACCCGAAAAAGAAGCACTTGTTACCGAATACAACAAATTGCTTGAAGAAAACAAACATCTTTTCCACGCGGTTTACGACCAGGCTTCGCTTTGCGTTAATCCCGAAAAGCCTAACTGTTCAAAGAAAGAATATCTCGGCAGAGACCGTCTTCACCCAAATATGACGGGCGGAAAAATCGTTGCCGATAACGTAGATTTAAGTTTATTCAGGTAGAATGTGACAACAATGAGGCATCTTTTATATAATCATTATTAAACAGATAAGGAGTGGTGTTGTGAGCAGAATTGACGTTGCGGTAATCGGTGCGGCAACCTCAGGCTCGTTCTTTGCTCAAAGAATGGCTGAAAGAGGTTATTCCGTTAAGGTTATTGAAAAATGCACCGAAGAAAAGCTCGGATGCAAATACGATATTTTTCACGTTGGCAGAAAAGAATTTGACCGTTTCGGCATTCCGAGACCCGTTGAGGGCGATAAGGAATGGGCGTTTGAATTCGAAACAAACTACACTGCCGCTCCGTCGGGTAAATACCCCATAAAAACCTTTGACCCGATGGTCGGTATGCATATGCACGAATATACCTTGCTTATGAATGAATGGGCAAAGGAATCGGGCGCGGAATTTGAATACGGCGCTTGCTTTAGCGATTTTATATACGAAAACGGTAAGATTACAGGTCTTAAATACACCTCGGGCGGCGAAGAAAAAGAGCTTTACGCAAGATGCGTTGTCGACTGCTCGGGAATTGAAAGCGTTGCACGCAGAAAGCTCCCCGAAGATTGCCTTGTTGAAAAATTCGAAATCACTCCCGAAGATATGTTTTACGTTGTGCTCAAATACGTAAAATTCAAAGACCCCGATTTTATCTACAACACCTCTTCAACAGGCTGGCCTTTCTATAAATCCTGGCTTGCCCCTCAGGCTGACCCCAACGGCGGCATTCTCGGAATAGGTGCCTGCCACAGCTATGAGCACGCCGAAAAAAATCTTGAAGAAGTTATTGAAAAAATACCTCTTCCCGAATATACGGTCACACGCACGGAAAAAGGCAGAACTCCTTATACACGTCCGCCCTATTCGTTTGTTACGGATAATTTTATCGTTGCGGGCGATGCGGGTTGCCTTACAAAGCCCAACAACGGCGAAGGCGTAACAAGCAGTATGGTGCAGATGGAAATTGCCGCCGAAGTGCTTGATGAAGCGCTTCGCGAAAATAACCTTTCCGTTGAAAAACTCTGGAAAATCAACAAGCTTTACAATACTCAGCAAGGTGCGGACTTTGCAAGCACAAGAGCGTTGCTGACAAAGGTTGTCAAAGCAAAGAAAGACGAATTTGAATTCTTTTTTGAAAAGGGTCACGCCGTGCTTCAGTCATTCCTTGACGGTGCGGCTGACGGCCCTGAAATCAAAATCAGCGCAGGCACCCTTCTCGGTGCTGCGGGCAAACTCCTCGGCGGTATTGCGTGCGGTAAGGTTTCTGCCGATACTCTCAAAGCCGCTGTCGGCGGATTCATTCTCGGCGACAAACTGAAAAAGCATTATCTTGCATTCCCCGAAACTCCCGACGGTTACAGCGATTGGGCGGCAAAAGCCGATGATCTCTGGGCAAAGGTCGGAAAAATGCAATAAAATAATTTGATGAGGTGTGTTGAAATGAGTACGGTTTTACTTGTAGCATTAAAAAAACTTCTTGCGGTTGTTCTTGCGGTCCTTACTCCTCCGTTAACTCTTCTTTTTGCGTTCGAGCCGCTTTCAAAATACGATAATAACTGCCAGACCGTTATTGAAAAAACAGACGGATTTATGAAAGGCATTTGCCACGATAACGGTGAAATCGAAATGCTCCAGAATGCAAACATCGAGTGGAAAAGAGATGATATCCCGTTCCCCTATCTCAAAGACGGCAGTATGAATCCTTCATATCTTTCCTGGAAAGAGGAAATGAAGGTTTACGTTGAAAACGGAATAAAAATCTTCGGCATCACTCCCTACCCCGATGATTATATCGAATACGGTCTTGACCCAAGAGACGAAGCCTCAAAAGAGGGAATACAGGAAATTGCACGCTTCTATCTTAAAGACCTTGACGGAATTGTTGATGCGTTTCAGGTCACCAACGAAATGGGCATTGACCGTTTCACCTTGCCTCTTACTCTTGACGAAGCCGCAGAATTCATTGGCATTCAGCTTGAGGCAATGTATCCCATAAGAGGAGACGTTATTATAGGCTACAACCTCGGCGGACTTTCGGTTGTTACCCTGCCCGTCAAGATGATGAAGTGGCATAAATACTGCGATTACGTCGGAGTTGACCTCTACCTCGGCTCATTCGAGGATATTGCACATAAGCTTGACCAGTATCTCGCCATTCTAGGTTTTGTGAGAAAGGTTACTCAAAAACCCATTATTCTTTGTGAATTCGGTTACATAGGCTACGGCGCACCGAAATCAGACGCAGAAAAGATTGCCGTGCTTCAGAAATATGGTTATAACAGCGAAGCGGAAGCCACCGCCGATATGGACAACTTCATCAGCAAGCTTCCCGAAGAAATGGCGGAAGAAATCATTGAGCTTTATCCCAATTATTCCGATGAAGAGCTTGCCGAAATCATTTTTAACGGCGAATATTCAAACCATTTCTACTGCACCCTTCCCGACGGCTACGGTATTGACGGCTACGAGCATTCACCCGACGGTCAGGCAAAATTCTATAAAGAGCTCATCTCAAGAGTTGAAATGCTTGATTACGTAATGGGCGCATTCATCTATTGCTGGGATGACAGTGACGCCTGCTACGTATGCGGTCAGGCAGACTGCCCCGTTGAAACAGGCTGGGGAATTGTTGACCTTTACGGCAAACCAAAGCCCGCTTACTATGCGGTACAGGAAGCATTCGGTAAAATTGGCAGATAAATCAAAAGGTCGGTGACAAAACAGTCACCGACCTTTTTTATATTTAAGTTTATTTGCAAAGCTCTGCGGCAAGGGCTTCAACCTGTGCGGTGCTTTCTTCGTTAAGGGCAGAAAGAATTTTCACTCCCGCTTCGGTATATTCAAGATTCTTGCTGTTTTCAAGCATCTCTTTCATAACCTTTGTTGCAAGAGGTGCCCAGCTTCCGTTTTCAATAAACGCAACTGTGCGGTTGCTGTAATTACGCTCTGTCAGATGATTGATAAATTCACGCATAAACGGGAAAATTTCACCGTTATAGGTTGTTGTTGCAAGAACAAGCTTGCTGTAACGGAAAGCGTCTTCAACCGCCTCTGCCATATCGCATCTTGCAAGGTCATTCACAACAACCTTGCGGCAACCGTTCGCTTCAAGCTTCTGTGCAAGCAGTTCAACCGCTTTTTTAGTGTTGCCGTAAACCGAAGTGTAGGCAATCATGACGCCTTCTTCTTCAGGCTTATAGCTTGACCAGGTGTTATATAAATCAAGGTAGTAGCCAAGATTTTCTGTAAGAACAGGTCCGTGAAGAGGACAAATGGTTTCAATTTCAAGTTCAGCGGCTTTTTTAAGAAGCATCTGCACCTGTGCACCGTATTTGCCGACGATTCCGATATAGTAGCGTCTTGCCTCGCAGGCCCAGTCTTCGTCTGCATCAAGGGCACCGAATTTGCCGAATGCATCAGCAGAGAAAAGCACCTTGTCGGTCTTATCGTAGGTTACGATAACCTCGGGCCAATGCACCATAGGTGCGGTAACAAAAACAAGCTCGTGCTTGCCGAGTGAAAGAGAATCTCCGCCTCTGACAACAATTTGCTTATCTGCAAAATCAGTTCCGAAAAAGTTTTTCATCATCGAAAAAGCCTTCGCCGAAGAAACGATTTTTGCTTCGGGATAAGCTTCAACAAAAGTTGTGATATTTGCCGAATGGTCGGGCTCCATATGCTGAACAACAAGGTAATCGGGCGCCTTGCCGTCAAGAGCGTTCTTTATGTTTCCGAGCCATTCATCGCCGAAAGCGGCATCAACACTGTCCATAACCGCAATTTTTTCATCAATGATTACGTAAGAGTTATAAGACATTCCCTCGGGAACGATGTACTGACCCTCAAACAAATCGATATTGCGGTCATTTACGCCTACGTATTTAATGTCGTTTCTGATATTCATAATAACACCTCTGAAATTGTTTTTATCCTAAAAGTACGTCTGTTATAAGCATCACGCTGAATCCGACAAGCAAGGAATAGGTCGCTCCCCTCTGACTGCCGTGCGCGTGGGTTTCGGGAATCATTTCATCGCTGATAACGTAAAGCATCGTGCCGCCCGCAAACGAAAGCGCAAACGGAAGAATTGCCGATGCAAGGCTGACGGCAAAATAACCGATAAGCGTACCCGCAACCTCAACAAGACCCGTTATCATAGCGCAGACAAAGGTTTTTCTAGGGGTAACGCCCGCCGCAAGCATAGGGCCGATTATAACCATACCTTCGGGGATATTCTGGAGTGCGATACCGCCCGCTATCAGCAGAGCCTGTGAGGTATCTCCCGAGCCGAAGCCTACGCCTGCCGCAATTCCTTCGGGAAGATTGTGAATGGCAATTGCCGTTACAAAAAGCAAAACCTTGCTTAGTTTTGCGTTGTTGTGCTCCTCTGTTTCGGGGCCTATGAGCCTGTGAAGATGAGGCACAAGCTTATCAACAAGATTCAGGCAAAGGGCACCTGCGAATATGCCCAAAACAGTTATTACAAGCTTATATTTTCCGCCGTATTCGAGCGAAGGAAGAACAAGTCCGAGCACTGCCGCGGCAAGCATAACTCCCGCCGCAAAAGATAGAACGATATCCGAAAATCTGTGGGATATCTTTTTGAAAAGAAATCCGATTACGGCACCGATTACCGTTGCTCCGCCGACGCCCAAAGCCGTAAGCAAAACAAGTTTCAATAAACTCCCTCCTTTATCGGAATTGTTGACACATATAAAAAAACTGATATAATTTAATTATCTGAAATATATTATCACACGGCATTTCACATGTCAATAAATACGAAAGGTGAAAATTATGCCTGATTGCAGAATATCCGAAATAAACCGAAAAGACTTTTCTTCGCATATTTCTCTTAACAAAATCAAGCTGACCGACCCTTTCTGGTCAGAAAAAGCAGAGCTTGTGAGAAAAGAAGTTATCCCTTATCAGTACGAGGCTCTGCACGACAGAATCGACGGTGCCGAAAAGAGCTATGCAATAGAAAACTTTGTTAAGGCAAAGGAAATTGCTTTAGATATAAAAAACGGCAAAGACGTGCCCGTTTACCCCGCCGATAAGTGGTATTATAACGATGACAATGCCGATAAAGATGCGTTTCACGGCTGGGTTTTTCAGGACAGTGATATTTATAAATGGCTTGAGGCCGTCGGATATTCTCTGATTAATTCACCCGACCCCGTGCTTGAAGCAAAAGCCGACGAGGTTATTGACCTTGTATGCTCAGCTCAGCTTGAAAACGGATATCTTGATACGCTTTACATCATAAATAACCGCAGTGAAATTTTTACAAACCTTAAGGATTACCACGAGCTTTACTGCTTCGGTCACCTTGCCGAAGCGGCGGTGAGTTATTTCAACGCAACGAGCAAAAGCAAGCTTCTTGATGCCGCCTGCCGTTTTGCAGATTTAATCTGCGATACCTTTGGAGAAGATAAAGTCAAGGGCTATCCAGGTCACGAAATCGCGGAAATGGCTCTCGTTAAGCTCTATGACGTCACAGGCAGAAAAGAATATCTTGACACTGCAAAATTCTTTATTGATGAGCGCGGCAAAAAGCCTTATTATTATGACGTTGTTGCGGGCAGAAAAACCGTTTACGATAACTATCACTATAATCAGGCTCATTGCGAGCCGAAAAATCAGCACGAAGCCGTCGGTCACGCGGTAAGAGGAGTTTACCTTTACAGCGGTATGGCGGATATCGCAAAGCGTTTCAGCGATAATGAGCTTTACACCGCTTGCCGAAAGCTTATCGACAACATAATCAATCAGAAAATGTATATCACGGGAGGAATCGGCGCAACCGTTGACGGCGAAGCTTTTTCGTTCAATTACGATTTGCCCAATGACCTTGCCTACAGCGAAACCTGTGCTTCAATCGGTCTGATTTTCTTTGCACGCAGAATGCTTGAAACGGCACCTGATGCCGACATTGCAGATACCGTTGAGCGTGCGCTTTACAACACGGTTTTATCGGGTATGGCAGACGACGGCAAAAGCTTTTTCTACGTTAATCCCCTTGAGGTGCTCCCCGAGGCATCGCACAAAGACTCACGCAAGCGTCACGTCAGACCCGTAAGGCAAAAATGGTTTGGCTGTGCCTGTTGCCCGCCCAACCTTGCACGCCTTATTTCCTCCGTCGGCGAATACGCTTTCACGGAAAATGCTGAAAACCTTTTCATTCATCAGTTTATCGGCTGTAAGGTGCAAAGCGATAATGCCGATTTTGAAATTGTTTCTTCTTATGCCGAAAACGGCAAAGTAACAATCACCGTTAACCCCAGAAAGAATTTCTCCCTTGCGGTCAGAATTCCCAAATGGTGCGATGATTACGGATTTTCGCTTCCTTGCACGGTTAAAGACGGCTACGCTTACTTTGAAATCGACAAAGCGGTGACAATCGAAGCCGAATTCGTAATGAAAGCAAGGCTTATCAAATGCTCCAACCTTGTGCGTGCAAACACAGATAAGGTTGCGGTTACAAAAGGGCCTTTCGTTTACTGCATTGAAGAAGCGGATAACGGCAAAAATCTTCAGCTTCTTTCAATATCCCCCGAAGCTGAATTTGCAGCTGACGGCAACGCTCTGATTGCAGACGGTTTCAGGGAAAAAGAAAACACAGTGCTTTACTCCGAATGGAAACCGCCCGTGCTTGAGAGCATAAAAATCAGGTTTATTCCTTATTACGCCTGGGGCAACAGAGGCGAAAACGAAATGAGCGTTTATGTAAGATTAAGATAAAAAAACGGTTGGCTCGTTTGTTATGGTTTACAATGCCGTGCTTTATATTATCTGCGGCATTGTGCTTAGAAGCTGGATTCTTCCGCTTTACTCGGTTGTTGCCTATGCCGCCGCTCTTAAAACAGTTGACTTTATTGTTGAGGGC
>JAZQKN010000102.1:0-67537 GCA_045542175.1 Acutalibacteraceae bacterium
ATTCGGCTCTGAATGGGTTTACACCCGCTCAGGTTGCTGGTCTTAATCTATCAAAAAAGAGTAAACGGGAGTTTCCATTAGTTGCGTGACGATTTTCTATGATTCCCAGAGCTATTCTTTCATTTTAACTTTACACTACCGACAAAACTCAGAAAGGAGAACAAAACCAATTTCCGTGGCTGAAAACAATAAGCCGTCCGAAATGATTTCGGGCATATCGGAAGACGTAATGGATGCATTGGTGAGAACCTTGCTTCCGGACATAATCAGCTTCTGCGAAAGTGAAGAAGGCAAAGCAATCTTCGAAAAGTGGAAGACTGAACAATCAGAATAAACCAACGTAAAATGAGGGTAGCCGATAAAACTACCCTCATTTTTCATTTTATAAACCGTTCAGCAAAAGAACAAATCCGAACCCTTCGCCGATTGGCATAAGGTTCGGATTTATACTGTTTGGTGCGGGTAGCAGGACTTGAACCTGTACCGAGTTGCCCCGACTAGAACCTGAATCTAGCGCGTCTGCCGATTCCGCCATACCCGCATATTTGATTGTTGCTGCTTATCAAACAGCAGTAAATATTTTAATTCAATTTACTCCGTTTGTCAATAGTTTGTTTCATTTTGTTGTGACTTGATTTCTTTTATATTAATTTTTGGTTTTCCGATTTTAAAATATTAATATTTCTGATTGACTTTCATTGCTTTTTAAAATATATTAAAACTATAAAACAATAAAACATCAGGAGTGTCAGATATGAAAAGAATCATAGCTCTCTTTTCGGTTATATTAATTCTTTGTACAGGCTTTGCAGGCTGCTCAGGCAAAAAACCTGATTATGTTTATCACTCGGTTTCTCTTGCAGAAACACCCGTCGCAAACGAAAAAGTTTTTGACCTAACAGGCAACAAAAGCACAATAAAAATTGATTTTGATCTTCCTGAAGCAGGCTATATAAAAATGCTTGGCTATGACTCCTCAGATTATGTGGAGTGGCCCGAGGAAGAGATTCTCCTTTTTGTTGATTTTAAAGATAAAGACGGAAACGTGCTTTATAATGACGTTGAAATCACTAACGGTTACGTGGATAAATATCTTTTTGATGCCGGTAAGGTTATTGCCGAAATCACTTTTAAAAACGCACCGAAAAATATGACTCAGACTACTCTTTCCTGGGCTTTTGCCGCACAGCGCTCTGAGCCGGTTGAATTAACCGTCGGCAAAGATGCGGCTGCCTCTGCTGACGAAAACGGCATAGCAAAGTTTTCTCTTGTAACAGACAGCAACGGTGTTTATAAAGTTGCCTCTTCAGAAGCCTGCATTTACGAAAGCGACTGCACTTTCCGTATTGAAAACGAAAACGGCGAAAACGTTTCGGGCGACCTTATGATTCACGGCACAGAATGGACTTCGAGAACCGTTTTTCTTCCCGCAGGAAAATATACGGTTATTGTTTCGGAAATCAGCACCGTTGCCAGCTGTAAAGCAGAAAAAATCGGCAGCGGCGAAAACGTTATTCTTGAAGATATGCCCAACCTTACCGTTCCCGTTACCTTCGGCTTCACCTTACTCAACAGCGGTGAAAGAAGTGCAAAATTCACAGCCGACGGCTCTGCAAAAAGCCTTTACGTTGTAACAGGCGGCTCAGAGACATACTATGACAGCGTACATACTGTTGACGCCGTAATAACCGATTCTAACGGTAACGTTGTGTTTGAAGAAACCTGTGAAGATATATACAAGATTGATATTTCACAATACAAAGGTGAATACACAATCACGCTCACCCCTAACGGCACCTGCGTTATTGAAATTATAACTAAATAATAAAAAACGGCAGCGAATAACCGCTGCCGTTAATTTTTTGTAACAAAAAGAAAAAGCAGCAACCTTTTGGTTACTGCTTTCCTGGTGCGAGAGACGGGACTTGAACCCGTACGGGATTACCACACGCCCCTCAAACGTGCGCGTCTGCCGATTCCGCCACTCTCGCGTTTCTGTTCTCTTCGGAACGTTGCTTATTATAGCAAAGTAAACCGGCAATGTCAAGCTTTTTTTGAAAAAATTTTTAATTATTTTTTTAATTCGATTTTGATATATTTTCTACCGTTTTTTTGAAGACGGGAGCACAGCTCAAAGCTCCTTCTCCGCCGTTCTCTTTCAGTATAACTATCGCATATTCAGGCCTTTCAGCATAAAAAAATCCCGCAAACCAGGCATTGTAAATTTCTTCACCGTTTTCCGTTCTGCCTGTTTGTGCCGTTGCGGTTTTTCCGCCGCAGATTATATTTTCAACCTTCGCTCTGCTGCCGCTCCCCTCCTCAATAACGGCAACCAGAAACTCTTTCAGAATATTTGCCGTTCTCTGCGAAACAATCCTTTTTCCCGCCCTTTCTGAAAAGAATTTCTCAACCGTTCCATCCTGTGCAACCGTTCCCTCGGCAATATACGGCTCAACGTAAATTCCGCCGTTTGCAATAGCGGCATACATTGCGCAAATCTGAACAGGCGTTGCAGTAAGTGCTCCCTGACCGAACGAAATATTGGCAAGTGCGGCAAGAGAATCAATTTCTTCGGCAGACGGCAGATTGCCCGCCGAGGATTTCATTCCGTCTGCAAAAACCGTTTCTTTTCCAAACCCGAAAGCCGATGCGGTTTCAATAATCTTTTCAGCCCCCACTTGTTGTGCAAGTGCAATAAAATAAGTGTTGCAGGAATTTGCAACTGCCTGTTTCATATCAATTTTACCGTGACCCTCATCTTTATGACAATTGAAAGTAACTCCGTTTACGGAAACACTACCCGTACATTCATAAGAAAATTCCGCTCCTATCCCGCTTTCAAGTGCCGCCGCCGCTACAACAGGCTTGAAAACCGAGCCTACGCTGAACGGCAAAAAAGCACGGTTGATAAGAGGCGAATCAGGATTATTAAGTGCTGAAGCAACGTTATATTGGTCATAGTGCGGTCTGGAAACACAGGCTCTTACGGCTCCGCTGTTTACGTCAATCACCACTGCCGCCGCACAGCCTTCACCCGAGCTGTCAAGAGCATCTTCAAGAATTTTCTGAATATCCCTGTCAATTGTGAGCATAACGCCCGAAACGGGAGCAAAAACATTATCCGCCCCGATTTCCTCACCGAGAAAAACTCTGCCGTGAGCATCGGTCTGAACGCGTGCGTAATATCTTAACTCTGCCGCCGAAAGAACGGTGTTGAATGCTTTTTCCGCACCGCTTACCCCCTTGCCCGAATAATCCGTATAGCCGATTAAGTGACAGGCAAGAGGTAAATATCTTTCAGGCGTTGTAATTACTTTTATATCGCTGTTTTCGCATTCCTTTGAGCTGACGGTAACAACGGCGGGTTTACCCGACAAAATACGTTCCCTGACCGCTTCAAACTCTTTTTTATCAAGCTCTTTTTCAAGCACAGACGCCGCTTTCTGCGTCGGTTTCACTATTGCTGTATATTTATATTCAGCGTTGGTAAGCGGTTTCATATTGCAGTCGTAAACCGTTCCTCTGACGCTTGATGTTTCGAGCAGTAAGCCCGAATTGTTTACCCCTGCAGTTTCTGTTTTAAGGCTCAGCTCAGCCGTTCTGTAAGCAAGCCCTGCGAAAGATAAAACCGTAACCGCAAGAACGCACATTACTCTTCTGAACATAAAAAATCACTCTCCGCGGTTATTTTTTCACGAAGAGTGACGAAATATTATACATTGAAACGGAAAAGAACAACGTCGCCGTCTTTCATAACGTATTCTTTGCCTTCGCTTCGCATAAGGCCTTTATCCTTTGCGGCGGCTACCGAGCCGAGTTCAACAAGAGTTTCGTAGGGAATAACCTCTGCTCTGATGAAGCCTCTTTCAAAATCGCTGTGGATTTTGCCGGCCGCCTGAGGAGCTTTCGTTCCGTTTTTGATTGTCCACGCTCTTACCTCGGGCTGACCCGCAGTAAGATATGATATAAGGCCGAGAAGAGCATAGCTCTTTTTAACAAGCAAATCAAGACCGCCCGATTCAACGCCGAGCTCTTCGAGGAACATTTCCTTTTCGTCTTTTTCAAGCGATGCAATCTGTGCCTCAAGCTCTGCACAAATGGGAAGAACTTCGCTGCCCTCTGCCGATGCGATTTCGCAAACCTTGAGATAATGCTGATTATTTGCGAGACCTCCGGCAAAATCGCCCTCACTCATATTGCAGGCATAGATAACAGGCTTTGCGGTAAGAAGAGCAACCTCAGCAAGCCATGCCTTTTCGTTTTCGTCGCAATCAAGGTTTCTTGCGGGTACGTTATCTTCAAGAGCCGCAAGAAGACGCTTGAGGAATTCAAGCTCGCCCGCAAGCGATTTATCGCCCTTCATTGCCTTTGTGACTCTGTCGATTCTGCGTTCAACCATTTCCATATCGGAAAGGATGAGCTCAAGATTGATTGTTTCAATATCTCTTTCGGGGTTGATAGTTGCGTCAACGTGAACGATATCGTCATCTTCAAAGCAACGTACAACGTGGATTACGGCGTCAACCTCGCGGATGTGTGAGAGGAATTTGTTGCCGAGACCCTCGCCCTTTGATGCACCTCTGACAAGACCTGCAATATCAACAAATTCGATAAAAGCAGGGGTGATTTTTACGGGATTGTAAAGCTCTGCAAGCTTATCAAGTCTTTCATCGGGCACTGCAACAACGCCTACGTTGGGTTCGATTGTACAGAAAGCGTAGTTTGCGGACTGTGCACCCGCATTGGTGATTGCATTAAAAAGCGTACTTTTGCCTACGTTGGGCAAGCCTACTATACCAAGCTTCATTTATTTCATTTCCTTTCGGAGTATTTTTAACCTGTTAATTATATAATAACTTTTAAAAAATTACAATATAAAAATTAAAATAAGGTTTACATATACAGTTCTTTTGTAGTATTATATAATTTAGGAAAATATAACTTGGAAGTGAAGCAATGGAACATTCGCCCTTTTTAAGAAGTGAAATGATACTCGGCAACGGCTCAACACAAAAGCTTGCCGATAAAAATATAATACTTTTCGGTCTGGGCGGAGTCGGCTCATACGTTGCAGAGGCTCTTGCAAGGAGCGGCATAGGCAGGCTGACAATCGTTGATAATGACGTTGTTTCACAGACCAATATAAACCGCCAGCTTTGTGCTCTTCATTCAACCGTCGGCAAACCCAAGGTTGAGGTTATCAGAGACAGAATTCTCGATATCAATCCCGATTGCAAGGTGACTTGCCTTCAGAAGTTTTATCTCCCCGAAAATTCTGATGAATTCGCTCTTTCGCAGTATGATTATATTGCGGATGCAATTGATACGGTAAGCGCAAAAATTGACCTTGCCGTTAAATCACAGGAGTTTTCAATCCCTGTTATTTCCTGTATGGGCACAGGCAACAAGCTTGACCCCTCTCTTTTCAGAGTTGATGATATTTCAAAAACCTCGGGCTGTCCGCTTTGCAGAGTTATGAGGCGTGAGCTGAAAAACAGAGGAGTCAGAAAACTCAACGTTGTATGGTCACCCGAAATCCCAGTTAAGCCTGCAGAAACCGATGAAAACAGCGGTAAAAGGCAAACACCCGGCAGTCTTCCGTTTGTGCCCGGCGCCGCAGGTCTTCTGATGGCGGGAAAAATTATACTCGACTTGGTTAAGGAATAAAAATATGAAAAAGATTATTTCAATTTTACTGATATTATCACTTTCGCTTATGCTTTTTTCTTGCAACGGCAACGAAGAAACCGAAGTTACGTCCGCACCCGCGGGTGATAACGGCACTCAGAGCGAAAGAATTCTCAATCTTGCATATTCGAAGGGAGACACACTCAACCCCTTTACCTGCACAACCTCCTCAAATCTTCAGATTCTGGGGCTTGTTTACGATTCGCTTTATACCCTTGATAAAAGCTACAAACCCACACCCTCTGTTGCTTTCAGCGGCGAGGTCAAAGGCAAAACGGTTACCGTTACTTTGAATTCCGTTTTTTTCAGCGACGGCTCGCAGTTAACCGCACAGGACGTCAAAGCTTCTTTTCTTAGTGCTAAGGAATCGGCCGCTTACTCGGCAAAGCTTGCAAATTTTGAATCCGTTGCCGCAAGCGGCACAAACGCAGTTGTTTTCACTCTCACAAACAACGACCCCTATGCGCTTGCCTGCCTTACTTTTCCGATTGTTAAAGGCGGTAACAATATCGATAACTTCCCTCCGGGCAGCGGAAGATACATCCCCCACATTTCGGGTGAATCCGTTTACCTTGTTGTTAACGCACGTAAAGCAGGCTTTGCCCCCGCAATCAAAACAATTCTGCTCTCTCCCGTCAGAAACAGCGACACGGTTATTTCAAGCCTTGAAATCGGAAACATCGGCTTTTATTACGATAATTTAAGCAGCGGCATTTATTCAAGACTTAACGCACACAACGTTGAAATGGGTCTTAACAATTTCGTATATATGGCATTTAATTCATCAAGTGAAGCCGTATCGAATCCGTCTGTCAGACAGGCTGTAAACCTTGCTCTTGACAGAAGCAAAATCGTTTCAAACGCATTCCAGGGTCACGCAAGGGTAACCTACTCCCCCTTTAACCCTGACTGGCATCTTGTTGTTTCAAAAGATCTGACAGTTACCCAAAACACCGAAAAAGCGCGTGAGCTTATCACCGATTCGGGAATTGATTTCAGCACCAAAGAGCTCACTTTACTTGTCGGCTCCGAAAACCAATTCAAAACAGAAACCGCAAACCTTATCAAAGATTATCTTGCCGAAATCGGCATTACGGTTAACGTTATCAAGGTTTCGTCAGATGAATTCGTCGCTGAGCTTGAAAAGGGCGAATACGATATGTATATCGGCGAAATCAGATTCACTCCGAATATGGATATGACCCAGCTTCTCGGCAGCGGTTCACTCAGCTACGGAATAGACGCCTCAAGCCGCGCCTGTACAAGGTACACTCAGCTTCTTTCGGGCGAATGCGAGGTTATGGACTTTATCAACTCCTTTAATCAGGATTTACCCCTCATTCCGCTTTGCTACAGAAACGCTTCTGTTTCTTTCACAAACGCTCTTCAGGGCGAATTCACAAGTTGTGATGCAGACGTATTCAACGGAATTGAAACCTGGAGTTTCAGATAACACGAATTATTCAAGTAAACAGTTGCCATAATATAACCGTAAACCTGAAAGGACGGTTATGTTATGATAAATTTTTCAATACTTAAAAACGCTATTATTTCGGGAGCAGAAAACATTGCACGCCACTGCGAAAAGGTTGATGCAATCAACGTTTTTCCCGTGCCTGACAGTGACACGGGCACCAATCTTCGCCTCACGCTTGAGGGCTGTGCGAATGCCGTTGCAAAATGTGAGAATATGACGGCGGGCAAGCTTGCGGATTTTGCCGCAGGAGAGCTTCTGAGATGTGCAAGAGGTAATTCGGGAGTAATCTTTTCGCTGATTTTCAAAGGCTTTGCCGAAAGTGTGGAAAGCCTTGATTTCATTGACGCAAAAGCTCTCGCAAACGGACTTGAAAAAGGCTGTGACGAAGCCTATGCCGCCATCGAAAAACCGACGGAGGGCACAATCCTTACCGCAATCAGAATCGCCGCTTCAAAGGCACGTTCCGCCGCCGAAAAAGGCGCAGATGCTCAAAAGACTTTTGAAACCGCACTTGAAGGTGCGAGAAATTCTCTTAAATCCTCGCAGAATCTTCTGCCCGTTTTAAAGAAAAAAGGCGTTGTTGACGCAGGGGCGCAGGGTCTTGTTTATATTATGGAGGGTATGGCGGGCATCGGCAAAAACTCTTTTGCTTTTTCCGATACCTCAGCCGATTATCCGCAGACGGAATACAGCGGCAAATACATTTACTGTACGGAATTTTTAATCAGCAGCCAAACTGACTGCAACGTTTCGGATTTGAGAAAATATCTTTCCGAAATCGGCGAATGCCCCGCCGCGGCAGAGCATTCGGGCATAATCAAAATTCACGTTCACACTGATTCACCGCACCTTGCAATTGCAAAAGGGCTTGAATACGGTGAGCTGAGCAGAATCAAGATAGACAATATGAAACTTCAGATTGGGAATAACGCAAATGGAACTGAACGCAAGCATCAAATATCTTAAAGGCGTAGGCGAAAAAAGAGCTCAGCTTCTTGCAAAGCTCGGAATTTTCACTCTGCGTGATTTGCTGACCTTTTATCCCAGAGCTTACGAAGATTGGAGCAGCATAGTTTCAATCAAGGATGCTCCGAGGGATGAAACGGTCTGTATCCGTGCGTTTGTAGGTTCACTTTGCCGTGAGCACCGAATCCGCAAGGGTATGACCTTATATAAAACCGAAATTTCAGACGGCGAATCAATACTCGACGTTACTTTTTTCAATAATAAATATGCCGCCCAGAAGCTTCAGCAGGGCAAAGAATACCTTTTCTTCGGCAAAATTACAGGCAAGGGTTATTATCTTACAATGAATTCGCCTGATTTCACCGAAATTGAAGGCTCTGACGGCATCAGACCGATTTATCCGCAGACTGCAGGTCTTAACTCAAAAGCAATCGAAAAGCTTGTTAAAACGGGTTTTGAGGTCTGTTCTGAAATCGAAGACGTAATCCCCGAAGAAATCCGAAATGCATACTGCCTTATGAGCAGTAAACAGGCATTAAAAAACATACATTTTCCCGAATCGCACGATTTACTTTCGGAAGCTCGCAGAAGACTGATTTTTGAAGAGCTTTTTCTTCTTGAGCTCGGTCTTCTGAGAATGAAGACAAAATCAAGACAGTACACTGCCTATACAATGGCAGAAAACTTTACCGAGGAATACTATTCTCTTCTTCCCTTTGAGCTTACGGGTGCACAGAAGAGAGCGATTGAACAGTCCGCACTTGATATGGCACAAAACGTGCCGATGAACAGACTTCTGCAAGGCGACGTAGGCTCGGGCAAAACCGCCGTCTGCGCGGGTCTTATATACAACTGCGCGCGAAACGGTTTTCAGAGTGCACTGATGGCTCCTACGGAAGTGCTTGCAATGCAGCATTACAAAACGCTCGCAAAGCTTTTCGAAAACACGGATATTACCGTTTCTCTGCTTACAGGCTCAACACCCGCCGCAGAAAAAAGAGCCATAAAAGCCGCTCTCAAAAGCGGTGAAACAGACCTTATCATAGGCACTCACGCTCTTATACAGAAGGACGTTGAATTCAAAAATCTTGCTCTTGCCGTTACCGACGAGCAACACAGATTCGGCGTAAACCAACGCAGTATGCTCCACTCAAAGGGCAATAATCCCCACATGCTCGTTATGTCGGCAACACCTATTCCGAGAACTCTTGCCCTTATTATCTACGGTGACCTTGACCTGGGCATTCTCGACGAAATGCCCAAAGGCAGACAAAAAATCGAAACATATCTCGTAACTCCCGAAATCCGCGAAAGAGCTTACGGATACATAAAAAAGCATCTTTGCAACTCTCAGCAGGGATACATCGTCTGTCCTCTTGTTGAAGAGGGCGAAATGAGCGAGCTGACCGCAGCAAACGAGCTTTACAAAAGCCTTGCTGAAGGATTTTTCAAGGGCTTTAAAGTGGGTCTGCTCCACGGTAAAATGAAAGCCTCGGAAAAGAAAGCCGTTATGGATTCGTTTGCTTCGGGCGAAACACAGCTTCTTGTTTCAACAACCGTTATCGAGGTTGGCATCGACGTGCCGAATGCAGTTATTATGGTAATCGAAAATGCTGAAAGATTCGGTCTCTCACAGCTTCATCAGCTCAGAGGCAGAATCGGCAGAGGCACCGAAAAATCAACCTGTATCCTTATCTCTCACGCAGACGAAACCGAAAGACTCAACATTCTGACCTCAACCGCCGACGGCTTTAAAATTGCCGATGAAGATTTAAGGCTCAGAGGTCCCGGCGATTTCTTCGGCTCAAGGCAACACGGTTTGCCCGAAATGAAAATCGCAAATATGATGACAGACGGCGAGGCTATCAGAGAAACTCACTCTGCCGCCGAAAATCTGCTCAAAAAAAACCACGCCCTTTCGGGCGAGGAATATGCGCTTCTGCGCAAAGCGGTCAACCGTCTTTTTGCAGGTAACACCTCAATGAACTGATTGGGTATTTAACCTTTTTGCCTTTTCAATTTCTTCTTTATCAACGGGTATCATCCGGTATTCATTGGCCTCTTTATCAACCATAGTAATGGGCAAATCGGGCAGAATTTCGTGAATTCTTGCAATAAAACCGCTGCTGCCTTCTTCGGGCAGACCCGTTATAAGCATTGCGGCATTCATCTTTTTTGACGCAACCGCAACAACCAGAGCGGGGCTGTTATTGAAATAAACCTGCATTGCCGCATTATATTTTCTTGCACATTCGTAAAGATTTTCAAGTGCTCCGCCCTGATTGGCATTAAAACCGCTGCTTTCTCTGAATACGCTTAAAACAGAAAGCGGTAAATTCTCTTCTTTCGCAATCCTCGCCCCCGCCTCAATAAGCCTTGCACAGCTCTCTTGCGGAGTTACGCAAACAACTATGCATTTTTGAGAATTCTTTTTGCTCACCAATATCATTCCTTTCTTATACTTGTTATCTATATAAATCAGTTTCTTTTTTCAAGCATATATTACCATTCATATGTTGACGGGATAAGAAAAATAAATGTACGGTTTGTAAAAAAGAAATTACAATTAGTTACAGGAGATGTAAAGTTTATTTACTTTACAGATGCGTGTATGAATCCCCAGAAAATTGCCCTTTGTGCCGTCACCGCGGCGTTGCTTTGTGCCATAGCACCTATTGCCATTCCCTTCGGTGCAGTGCCGCTTTCGCTTGCCACTATGATATTATATGTAATTGCAAGCTGTGTTGAGCCAAAAACATCGGTTATTTCAACCGCCTTGTATCTTTTGCTCGGCTGTGCGGGACTTCCCGTTTTTTCGGGATTTACGGGCGGATTTCAAAGAATAACAGGCGTTACGGGCGGTTTTCTGATCGGTTATATCCCCTGCGTTATTATAATAGGCCTGCTCGTCAACAAATTTGAAAGCAAAAAATTCATTTATCCCGTTTCAATGGCAATCGGCACCGCCGTATGTTATATATGCGGCACAGCCTGGTATATATTCCAGACAAACTCCCCTCTTTCTGCCGCTCTGACCGTTTGCGTTTTACCGTTTATGATTGGCGATGCGGTAAAAATTACTCTTGCAAGCATAATATCAATTACGCTCAGACCTACACTGAAAAGAATTATGAAATTTTAATACAGAGAAAGGTGATAGAAATGGCAGTTCTCCGAAAAGAATATTCAATCCCCTCAAAAACAGGCACAGCGGATATTTTTGCCCGTTGCTGGTATCCCGCCGATGAAAAGCCCAAGGCTATTATTCAGATTGCTCACGGTATGGCTGAGCACGGCGAAAGATACGAGGATTTTGCAAACTACCTTTGCGGCAAAGGAATTGCCGTTTTGGTTGATGACCACGCAGGTCACGGCAAATCCGTTAAAGACGACGGTGACCTCGGTTATTTCGGCGAAAATATGGGTTGGGATGCTTTTGTTGAGGACGAAAGAGCTCTCACCGAATTAATACTTGCCGAGAATCCCGATACTCCGCTTGTTTTCTTCGGTCACAGTATGGGTTCATTCATCGCAAGAGAATATATACGCCGTTACGGCACGGATGAACGCATCAAAGCTGCGGTTATCTGCGGCACAAGCGGTAAGAATCCCGCTTCAGGCATAGCAATTCCTCTTGCGGGAGCAATTGCAAAGGTTAAGGGCAGCCGTTATAAGAGCAAGTTTATTGACAAAGTTGCTTTCGGTACATACAACGGCAAAATCGAAAACCCAGAAACAACCTTTGACTGGCTTTCAACTGATAAATCGGAGGTTAAAAAGTACGTTGAAGATAAATACTGCGGCTTCCTTTTCACCGCCGCGGGTTACAAAGACCTTTTCACAATTCTTCACGCTGTTTCGGGTAAGGACTGGTACTCCGCAGTAACAAACGACCTTCCGCTTCTGCTCATTTCGGGTGAAGAAGACCCTGTCGGTGCTTACGGCAAGGGTGTTAAACAGGTTTATAACGACCTTAAAGATGCAGGCAAAAAGGACGTTACTCTCAAGCTTTATAAGGGTATGCGCCACGAAATCCTAAACGAGGTTGAAAGAAAAACGGTTTACGAAGACGTTGCCGTCTGGGTACTTTCGAAAATAAAGTAATATATCGATTATATAATCAATAAAAAGGAGACTTTTAAAATGGATGAAAGAGAATTCACCGCATAGACACCTGAAGCAAACAATCAGGTAAACAACCCCGCAGAACCTTACACAGCTGTCCCTGAGCAAAATCAGTATACTGAATCTCAGCCTCCCGTAAACTATTCGGCACCTGCACAGCCTGCCAAGAAAAAGAATACGGGACTTATTGTCGCAATCGTTCTGATCCTTGCTTTAATTATTGGCGGCGTTGCTTGTTCATACATATTCTATTTTGAACCTCTGGGCAGATACGAGGACGCAGAAAAAGACCTTCGCAGAGGAAATTACGACGATGCAAAATATACCTTTGAGGAACTCGGAGATTTCAAAGACAGCCGTGAGCTTGTAAAAGAATGTGATTACAGTAAAGCCGAAGAGTTAATGGAAAACGGTGAATACGAAAAAGCTATTCCTCTTTTCAGCAAGCTCGGTGAATACAAAGAAAGCAAAGAAAAATGCAACGAATGTAATTACACTCTGGCAAAAAAGTGCTTTGAGGACGAAGATTACGAAGGCGCAGTCAAGTATTATACCGCAGCCGGCGACTATCTTGACAGTGCAGATAAACTCAAAGAATCAAAATACAGTTATGCTGATTTCCTTTACAAAGAAAGAAACCGTCACGGCGACGCAATAGCTCTTCTTAAAAGCATTCCCGATTACAATAACAGTGAAAAGCTTATTAAAGAAATTGAAACCGATTACGCCAAAAGACTTAAAACTACATACGAAATTTTCATTACGATCATAGACTCCGACAGTCTGAGCCACGAAGTAAGATTTTCGCTTCTTGAAGCTGTTGACAAAGTTTCTTACAACTATAATGCAGCTGTTAAAGCTCTTTATGACGGCACTTCGTATTATGAAGGTTACCGTCTCATAATCAAATCCGAATGGTCACAGACTGTCAAAAAGCTTAACACATCAGGTTCAAAATTACTCAGGCTCTATATGAACTCCTTAGAATCTCTTTCAAATCCGCCCGAAGAATATGCTGCTCTTTATAACCTGCTTAAAGAAGCCGAAACTCCCTTCAAAGATTACTGCGAGTATGTTTTCGTATCAACTCCGCCTTCACCCTCAACGTTCAGAACAACGTCAACCAACTACTATAATAAATGCACTCCCTACGTTGACAAAATCAAAGCAGAAGCTGCACGCCTCAATTCAGTTCAATTCGCTGAATAAGACATAACAAAACCGCCCCCATCCGTTGGATAGGGGCGGTGTTTTTATTGTTGATTATTCAGCGGGAGTTTCATTCTGTTCGGAATTTTCACCCTGAGAATCTCCGCCGTTATCGCCTGAGCCGTTGTCACCTTCGTTGTTTTCACCGCCGTTTACAGGATCTGTAGCTTCGTTTGATGGCTCTGTTGCCGCATCAGTTGAAGGCTCGGTTACCTCTTCGGTTGAAGGCTCAGTTACCTCCTCGGTCGAAGGCTCGGTTACAGGCTCTGTGGGTGCCTGAGTGGGCTTGGGCTTGGGTTTCTTTGTTGTTTTTTCTTCCTCTTCGGTTGTAAGCTCTGTTGTTGAAAGCTCTGACAAATCGGTTGTTGAAAGAAGAGGGTCTGCCGTTGTTGCAACGGGGAAAGAATAGCTCGGTTTATCGGTTGTTGTGATTACCTTATCCTTATTATCATCGTTTCCGCCGAAAACGGCTTTGATTATAAGCGCCGCAATAACAAGAGCAACTATAACCGCCGCAGAAATGCCGACGATTTTGATTATCTTGTTTTTATCAACAGGCTTTTTGTATGCGTTTGCATCCGCATTAACGTAGGGCGAAACAGGGTTTTCTTCGTCCTCAATTATGTTTCCGCCATAGCTGTTATAGTATTCGTCGCGGTAATCGGCATCGCTGTCGCCTACCATTGCGGCGGCTATGGGTGCAAAAATTGCAGTTTCTTCAACCGAAAGAGTTGCCGCAAGCACCGTTACGTTATCCTTGCCGCCTCTTTCAAGAGCCATACGGATAAGCTTGCTTGCAAGTATCTGTGAATTCTCACCCTCTGCAAGCAAAGCCGCTATGTCTTCATCGCTTACCATATCTGTCAGACCGTCGCTGCAGATAAGGATTACGTCACCGTCATCAACGTCGTCGATTATGCTGATGTTGGGTGTAAGGTTGCCCTCGTGCGAAAAAATACCGAGATGGCGTGTAAGCTTTTTTGCGTCGGGAATGCTTCCCATATTATCCATCATTACCTGACCCGCATCAACCATTGTCTGTGCGTGGGTATGGTCAAAGCTGATTTGCTCAAGTATACCCTTGGAATAATGGTAAACACGGCTGTCACCGATATTTACGCAATAGAACTTGCCCTTTACGGCATAAACCGCCGCAACGGTTGTTCCCATTCGTTTGCCTCTTGCTGTGATTTCATCGCAGATTCGGTTATTGGCATCAACAAGGCAGTTTGAAATTGCAAAGCTGAAGTCTTCGCCGCTTTCATAAACGTTTGAAGCGTGGGCCGCAATTGTTTCTGCGGCTATGCCCGAAGCGAGCTCACCGTAGCTTTCACCGCCCATACCGTCACAAACGGCAAGGTGAAACGGCTCGTTCATACTCTGAACAAAGGCTGAGCCTTTTTTCAAATCACCTGTTGAAGTCATTCTTCCGTTGAGGCTGTAGTTATCTTCATTCTCTCTTGGGATTCTGCCTGCGTGCGTTACCGAACACACATTGGCGCTGATCTTCTTCATACTGTCCCCCAAATATTTTCTCCGTTTTATTTCATAAGACCTTCTGCCTTAGCCCAATCGTGGAATACTTCGATTGATCTGATTCTTGCTTCACCGAGGTTATGTCCGCATCTGGTGAACCAGTTCATCTTAACGCCCTGAAGATTTACAAGATATTTTGCACTTGCCATAAAGCCTGAATCGATAGCGTTATCAAGCAGAATGATATGCTGATGTGTCTTTCTTGCGGCTTCAAGGTCGCCTCTTGTGAATTCATCCCACATCTTTACAAAAAGACCTGCGCCGCAGGTGGTAGGAGTTGCAATAACGCCTCTTGCACCCTTTACGTATGAATCATAAAGGAAAGGAATGTTTGCCTGAAGCACGTTTGAATCACCCTGAACGGCAATCTTTGCTTCGATTGTGGGCATTTTGCAGGTTGTATCCTTAATACCGTGAATCTTGCCTGTTGCCGCAAGCTTGCCGTATGTTTCGGGGTCCATAAGGTGAGGCTGGAGACCGGGGAATTCATAAAGAATTACGGGAAGCTCTGTGCGTGAAGCAAGATCAAGAAGATAATCGTGCATTTCTGCAGGCTTATCGCATAAGCCCTTTGTTACAAAAACAAGACCGCTGATACCCTGCTGTTCAAGACGCTTGATTTCTTCAATCTGGTCATTGAAATTTTCTTCAAGGTTACCTGTTACGTAAACGGGAACACCGTTTGAATTCTTAACTGCAAGACCCGCACAGGTAACTCTTTCTTCCTGTGTGAGAGTTGTCATTTCAGATGAACCGCAAACTGCGAAAAGATGCTGGGGCTTAAAAGCAGCCTGCCATGCAACGTATTCTTCGTAAGCTTTGTAGTCGATTGTTCTGTCCCAATTAAAGGGAGTTAAAAGTAATGAGTAAACGCCTGAATATTCATTGAACTGTGACATAAATAAACACCTTCTATTAATAATAAAATATTCAAAATCATTATACTCCACCGTTTTTCAAAAATCAACATCATTTAAAGATATTTAACAATATATTTAGCAGTATTTTTATTGACTACGTTAAGGATTTGTTATAGAATAATGTGGCTAAAATAACTCGGAGAAAAATATATGAAGAATAAATCAAACGGTTTTTTCAAAAATATGGCAAAGCTCGCCCTACCCATTGCTTTGCAACAGCTTCTTGTTTCGTGTGCACAGCTTGTTGATACCGCAATGGTAACCTCGCTTGGCAACGTTACGGTTTCCGCCGTGGGTGTTTCCTCAAGATGGATATTCCTGATGAATCTTTTCTATTTCGGAATATCGTCGGGCTCTGCCGCGCTTATTTCCCAATACTGGGGAGCAAAAGAAAAAGATAATATCCGCCGTTCATTCGGCGTTGCAATAATATTCGGAGTTTCAATCGGTGTTGTTTTCTGCATCCTGATGCTTTCGATTCCCGAATATATGATAAGGGTTTTCTCAAACGAAACCGCCGTTATTGAAGAAGCGGCAAAGTATATGAGAACCGTTGCCTTTATGGGCATTTTCAACTCTTTTAACCAGATTGCCTGCTCTGTTTTAAGAGCGACCGAAAAGGTTAACCCTCCCCTTTTCTCTTCAATTGTCGCGGTTGTTGTTAACGCAACGCTAAACTATATTCTTATTTTCGGAAAACTCGGTTTACCCAGAATGGGAATAAAGGGTGCCGCACTTGCTTCGCTGATTTCAACAATCGTTCAGTCGGTTATTCTTATAATCGTTCTCCGTTCGGGCAATCAGGTTTTCAACACAAACCCGAAGAATTACTTTACGCTCAGCAAAAGCTTTGTACGTAAGTTTGCGGTTGTTTGTCTTCCTGTTGTTTTCAACGAGGTTTTCTGGGCATTCGGCACAAACATCTATTCAATGGTATTTGCCCGTCAGGGAAGCGAAGCCTACGCAGGCTACACAATTTTCAGCTCTATTGAACAGGTTGCGTTTGTTTTCTTTGTAGGTATATGCCACGCGTGTTCGATTATGACAGGCAAAACAATCGGAGAGGGCAAGGAAGACGAAGCCTATAAGCTTGCAAAAAAGTTTTTGATTATGACGCCGATTATCGGCATAATCACAGGCAGTGCTCTCATCGCAACAAGGAATCCCATTCTTTCGCTGCTCAACATTGAAACACAGGGTGCTTTTGAACTTGCATCAACTCTTGTTCTAATCTATTGCCTCTGGCTTCCGATAAGAAACATACCTTACACGCTGATAGTCGGCACTTTCCGCGCAGGCGGCGATACAAAGGTCGGCATTATCTATGACTGCGTTTCGCTTTATTGCTTCAGCATTCCCGCAGTGCTGATTCTCGGTTTTGTTTTCAAGGTTGAATTCCCGATTCTTATAATCGCTATGTACCTTTGCGAAGACCTTCCCAAAACAATAATGAGTCTTTGCCGCTTCAAAAGTAAAAAATGGATTAAGAATTTAACAACTAAAACCGACGGTTAATCCGTCGGTTTTATTTTATCCTAACCTGTCGTATACTTTTGTCATTTCATAAAGAGTTTGCGACAATCCTTCACTTAAATCACCGCTTTTGCACCGCCATTGCCAGTTGCCGCAAGGCACGGACGGAGTATTCATCCTTGCCGATGAATCAAGCCCAAGCAAATCCTGAACGGTCAGGATAACCGTATCCGCAACGCTCGCCATTGCTGATTTCAGCACACCGTAAACAGTGCCCTCCGCTTCATTGAGGCGGAGATATTTTTTTGCAAATTCCGTATCGCTTTTATCGGCATTCTCAAGCCAGCCCACAAGAGTATCGTTATCGTGAGTGCCGATATACACCACACAGTTTTTGATATAATTATGCGGAAGATAATCACTGCTTTCTCTGCTGTCAAAGGCAAACTGCAGAATCTTCATTCCCGGAAATCCCGTTTCTCTCAGAAGAGATTTTACGTCATCGTCAATAAACCCCAGGTCTTCGGCGATGACGTTTGCTTTGCCGATTCTTTTTTCAACCGCTTTAAAAAGCTCTGCTCCGGGTGCCTTCCGCCATATTCCGTTAACGGCATTCACGCTTGCGTAGGGCACGGAATAATAGCTTGAAAAACCTCTGAAATGGTCAATTCTTATTATATCGCACACCGTAAGAGCGTGGGAAATACGTTTTATCCACCACTCGAAGCCCTCGTTTTTCAGATACTCCCAATCATAAACGGGGTTGCCCCACAACTGACCCTGTGCGCTGAATCCGTCGGGCGGCACACCCGCAACGTTTATCGGCTTTTTCTGTGAGTTAAGCTCAAAATACTGTGGACTTCCCCACACCTCGGCACTGTCGTGCGCAACGTATATGGGCAAATCGCCTATAATTCTTATACCGAGAGAGTTGACGTATTTTTTAAGCTCAAACCACTGTTTACAGAAAAGAAACTGCAGAATGCGGTAGAATTCCGCAGTTTCGGAATCATATTCATCTTCGGATTTTTGCCATTCAAACCACGGCTTGTTGCCATTCTTTTCTTTAAGAGCCATAAAGCGTGCGTAATCGTCAAGCCACCAGGCATTTTCACGGCAGAAAAGCCTGTAAGCATCGGAGAAAACAAACCTTTTGGTGACGTTTTTCAAAACTGGAATTCTGTTTTCGTAAAGCTTGCCGTAGTCAACCTGTTTTTCGTCGTTTCCCCAATCTATGCACTCATATTCCTCTTTTTTGAGCAACCCCTCGTCGCAGAGCATATCCAAATCAATAAGATACGGGTTACCCGCAAAAGCAGAAAGCGCCTGATACGGTGAATCGCCGTAACCTGTGGGGTTAACGGGAAGTATCTGCCAATAGCTCTGACCCGATTTTTTAAGAAAATCCGCGAAATCATACGCCGCCTTACCCAAAGAGCCTATCCCGTTGGCAGACGGCAAGGAGGTAATATGCATCAGAATTCCGCTGCCTCTCATCAGCTCACCTCAGTTAGTTATTGTTTTACCTGTTTCTTTGCTGAAAAAATGAACGGTTTTACCGTCTGCGAGCAGTTTGACGGTTTCGCCCGCAGAGATTTTTCTTTCGGTTTTGATAACGGCAATATGTTTTTTGCCGCCGAGAGAAAAATATATATTCACCTCTCCGCCCGTCATTTCCGCAAGCTCTGTGTGAGCATCGATAACACAGCAATCCTCACCGAAGGCTTCGCCCGAAAACGCCTGAAGCTTTTCGGGTCTTATGCCCATAAACACCTCTTTGCCCTCATAGGGTGCAAGAGCAGGCACTTTTTCTTTGGGAATCCTGAAAGAATATGAAGCAAATTCACTGCAGAGATTTCCGCTTTTGCGCACTATTCTGCTTTCGATAAAATTCATTGACGGTGAGCCGATAAAACCCGCAACAAACATATCGGCGGGCTCTGAATAAAGCTTCTGCGGAGTGTCAAACTGCCTTATTATCCCCTTATCCATAACCACGATTCTGTCTGCCATCGTCATAGCTTCCGTCTGGTCATGGGTTACATATACAAAGGTTGTCTGCAATCTTTTATGGAGCAGGCTTATCTGACTTCGCATCTCGGTGCGCAATTTTGCGTCAAGGTTTGAAAGCGGCTCATCAAGTAAAAAAACCTTGGGATTTCTCACCATCGCTCTGCCGAGCGCAACTCTTTGCCGCTGACCGCCCGAAAGCGCTCTGGGTTTTCGGCTCAGATATTTTTCAATATCGAGTATTTTAGCCGCCCATCTGACTTTTTCGTCTATTTCCTGCTTGGGCATTTTTCGGAGTTTTAACGCAAAAGCCATATTCTTATAAACCGTCATATGCGGATAAAGTGCATAGCTCTGAAAAACCATGGCAATATCCCTGTCTTTGGGAGCAACTTTATTCACAAGCTTTTTATCTATATAGAGCTCACCCTCGGATATATCCTCAAGCCCCGCAATCATTCGCAGAGTCGTTGACTTTCCGCAGCCCGAAGGCCCTACGAGCACAACAAATTCTTTATCCTTAATTTCAAACGAAAGGTCGGGTATAACCGTAACCTTTCCGTCATCAAAACGCTTTACAACGTTTCTGAATTCAATGGTTGCCATTCAACTTACCCCTTTACCGCACCTGCAACAACGCCGCGGATAATATACTTTTGGCTGAAAAGATAGAAAATTATAATAGGCAGTATGGCAAGTACAAGCATCGCCATAAGAGCACCCATATCCTTGTTACCGTAGCCTCCTGTAAGAGCCATCTGCACCGCAACAGGCAGAGTGCGTTTTTCTCCCGAGCCCAGAACAAGATAAGGCAGAAGATAGTCGTTCCATATCCACATAGCATTCAGAATCGCAACCGTAATTGCAGTGGGCTTGAGAATCGGAAAAACTATTTTAAAAAACGTCTGTATCGGCCCGCAACCGTCAATAATCGCCGCTTCTTCAATTTCATTCGGAATGCTTTTAATAAATCCGCTGAACATAAACACCGAAAGCCCCGAGCCGAAGCCGAGATAGATGACAACAATGCCGGGCAGACTGTTAAGATTAAGCTCAAACGCATAAAAGGTCATCGTGTACATAACCATCTGAAACGGAACTATCATACTGAAAGTAAAAAGATAATAAATCAGCGAAGTCAGACGGTTTTTTACCCTTACGATGTACCAAGCCGCCATAGAGGTCAGAACAACAATTCCGATTACCGAAAACACCGTTATAAAAACCGAGTTGAGAAAAGCCTGAATAAAATCGGATTGCTCAATACCCTTTGTGAAGTTCTGCAAGCCGACAAAGGTTTCACCGTCAGGCAAGGTAAACGGTTCTTCGGAGATATGGAAATTGCTTTTGAGTGAATTGATAAGAATTATAAAAATCGGAGCAAGGAACACTGCCGAAAGAAAAATCAGAACTGCATAAACAACAGTGTCTGATCCTTTGATTTTGCTTTTCATCAGTTCTCCACCTCCTTTTGCTTTGTTGCCCGAAGCTGAACAAAAGCGATTACCGCCACAATCAGAAAGAATATTACGGCTTTTGCCTGACCGATGCCGTGCCATTCGGCAAGCCTTAATCCCGTATGGTCATAAAACGTTTTATAAATATCAAGTGCCAGCAAAGCGGTATCGGGATTTTTTCCGTTAAGAGCAAGGTTCTGGTCAAAAAGCTTGAACGAATTTGTCAAGGTCAGAAAAGAGCATATCGTAATGCTCGGCATAACCATCGGTACGGTTATGTGAAACAGAGTCTGCAAGGGCGATGCTCCGTCTATTGCCGCCGCCTGATTTACCTCATCGGGAATATTCTGAAGCCCCGCTATATAAATAATCATCATATAGCCGATCAACTGCCAGTTCATCATTATCACAAGCCCCCAGAAACCGTAGTCGGGGTTATAGGTAATATCAACTCCGAAAAAAGCAAGCACACCGTTGATGATAAGGCTCCAGATATGACCGAGCACGATGCCGCCGATCAGATTCGGCACAAAAAATACCGTTCTGAAAAAGTTGGTTCCCTTGAATTTTCTTGTCAGAATAAGGGCAACGGCAAACGCAATCAGATTAACGCTGATTACCGAAACAAATGTAAATTTAACAGTAAGACTCAGTGAGTTTATAAAAGTTTCGTCGCTTGTGAAAATATGAACGAAGTTTTCAAATCCGACCCATTCGCTGTTATCAACGGTTCTGAAATGAGTGAACGAAAGATAAGCACCCATAACAAAGGGTACTAAAAACGAAACCGCAAAAGCCGCCAACACAGGCAGAACAAAAACGGGGAAATATTTTTTTAAAATCTTCTGCATACGATTAACTCCAAGAGAGTACTTTTTCGGAGCCGCTTTTCAGCAGCTCCGATTCAAAAATATTATGCTCCGAATTCATTCTTCCATACACTGACCGCACGATTTTTAACTTCGTCCCAGCTTATATTTCCCTGTGCATATTTAAGCAAATCTCCGCCAAAAGAATCCTTGAAATTCTGGCTGGGGAAAACGGTGAAATTCCACGGAATATTCTTAATACCTTCCCTGTTCATCCATCTCATAACCTCTCTGGCAAGAGGGTCATCGGGCACTTCGTCCTCTGCAAAGGTATCGAAAGGAGCAATAAATCCAAGCTCGTCGGTTACAAATCTTTTGCCTTCTTCAGAGCTGTAAAGCCAGTAAAGAAAATCTGCCGCCGCCTGCTGCTCGGCTTTGCTTGCCTTTGAATTGATGCAGATAAAGTTTTCCGTACCGATGCTGATTCCGTGACCTTCTTCACCCTCAACGCCTGTATAAACGGGCAAAAATCCGATGTCATCTGCTTTAACCGTATTACCCGAAACACCGAGAATCTGCGATGCACCCCAGTTGCCGTTTTGCACCATCGCACACTTACCGAGTGCAAACTCCGCCATTGATGACGTTACGTCAAGAGTGCCGAGCTTTGTTTTTTCAACGGTGGAATTATTGATATATAAGTCGAAAATATTTTTATAGTTATCGGAATACTTGAAATCGATTGTCTTATAATCTTCACCCGTAAGGTCGATGTTCTTATCCTCAAATTCAAGCGAAAGCGGAATATTCATAAGATGAGTCTGCCAGCGCCAATCCTCGCCCGTTTTAAGTGACGTTGCGGCAAATACACCGCTGATTCCAAGCTCTTCCCTGCGCGCCTGCATATCCTCGGTAACAGCCTTGAGGGTTTCAAAATTGTTAATCTGGTCAACGGAAGTTACGGTTGTTTTTCTGTCTGCAAGAGCAAAATATTTATCCATAATCGCTTTGTTATAGATAATTCCGTAGCCTTCAACAACGTAGGGTATGCCGTAAACAGAATCGCCCGATTTGATAGCAAGCGATTTATCCTTAAGATGCTTATAAAGTTCGGTATCTTTTAAATCCGCGCAGTAATCAGACCACGAAGCGTAACCGATGGGACCGTTAATCTGAAAAATGGTGGGAGCTTCGTCAGTTGCCATTCTTGCGGTAAGGGTTGATTCGTAAGTTCCCGAAGCAGCGGTTTCAACAATAAGCTTTACTCCCGTTTCTTCTTCGTATGCTGCCGCAATATCATCATAAACTCTTGCAATTTCAGGCTTGAAGTTGAGATAGCGGATTTCTTTTACCGTACCGCCAGGACCCTCGTCGTTCTTATCTGCCGTTTTTGTGCACGCAGTAAAAACTCCGAGTGTAAGCGCAAGCACAGTTAACACTGCAACTATTCTTTTTGACATTAGTATTACCTCCGATTTTTAGTAACTTTATTATGCACACATTTTTACAATATAATTCAAAACATAAAAAACGGCAGGATTTCTCCTGCCGTTTCATTAATACTTATATCATATTGAATTTTGTATCAAGCCATCTTATGCATAAATCAAACCAGGGTCTGATATGCTCAACGTGTGAGGCGATTTCCTTATCGTAAACCACTCTGTCAGCAAGCGAATATCCATGATAACCCGGGTCGTAAATGTGCATTTCAAAATCGATTCCCGCTTTTGCAAGTGCCGTTGCATAAGCAAGCGAGTTTTCAATCGGCACGCAGTCATCGGTTGATGCCGCGGTAATGAAAGCGGGCGGAGTCGAGGAATCCACCTTTTCATCGATTGAAGGAATCGGCTCTGCGAGAATTTTACCGATTGAAGAAAGAATACAGGGATAAACAAGCACACTTGCCGCGGGTTTTATCTTACCCATTGTGCTCAGTGCCGCACAGAGATGTCCGCCCGCCGAAAAGCCCATAGCCGCAATTTTCTCAGGGTCTGTGTGCCATTCTTCGGCATTGTCGATTATCATTTTCATAGCTTCCTCTGCATCCTCAAGCGGTGCGGGGAATTTTGCTTTGCCTTTTCCGATTGAATAGCGCAGAACAAAAGCATTGTAGCCCTTTGCCGCAAACGAAAGTGCAACAGGCTCCGCCTCTCTGTCGGAGCAGAACATATAAGCTCCGCCGGGAAGAATAAGCATTGCGGGTCTTTTATCCATCTGAGGCATTTCTTTTGACGTATCGAGGATATAAGCCGCCAGTGTTACGTCTTCACGGCTCAACTGTTTTACAAAAAATTTCAATTCTGACACCTCGCTCCGGAATGGTGGGAATAATCCGAACTGTGTTTTTTATCGGACAATTTCCGCCACTCTATCAATAGCTGATTTTAAGAGTTTTTATTTCGAAAGGTCTGAACGAAAGCTCGTTCTTTTCAAGCTGACTCTCAACCTCTTCGAGCATATTGGTAATCTCAACCTTCTTTGCACCGTCAAAGAATTCAACGGGACAGTTGGTGAAGCTTCCTTCTGCTTCATAAAGTCTTGCAATAAACGCCTTTTCGTTATCTTCACAGGGCTTGATTGCCTCAACGATAACGTTATCCGCCTTGGGAAGAACAAGTGCAAGTGCTTTGAAATCACCCTTACCCGCAACAACGGGAACGTTGAGCTCATAGGCGGGCTTGATTACAGCTTCACTGCTGAAGCCTCCGCTGTGAGGCAGGAAAGAATAAACCGTTCTGTGAAGTCCCTTATCGCCCTCAAAGTCGGGTCTTGTGCCGCCCTTATGAAGTGAAAGGTGCATCTTGCCGTCAAGCACGCTGATACCGTATTTACTGTCATTGAGCAGAGCAACACCGTAGCGTGTTTCTGAAAGGTCGGTATACTTATGGTTAACAACCTCAAACCTTGCCTTTTCAATCGAATCGTTTCTTGTTGTTGTTCTTAAAACGTTGCCGTACTGAATTTCAAAGCGTGCGAATTTACTCTGAACGCTTGTATCAAATGCAGTTTTGAGGAAGCGGTGGTTATCCTGCCAATCCATAAGAGTATCAAATCTGATTTCGGCTGAATCTGCAAAGATAATCGCATCCTGTGTAACGGTTGATTTATCGGAAATTTTATATTTGCTTCTGATGATGAGTGCTGCCGCACCGTGAGAAACGGTTTCTCTGCTTAAAAGCACTGCATCGTCGTTGAGCTTTAATTCAAGGTCGGCATCAATATCCCAGTTATCCCAGGCGGTGGGCAAATCTTCACCGATAAGCAGAGTATTGAGGGCATATCCCTCACCTTTTACCTCTCTGTTTGCGAGCTTATCAACGTAAGAATCAATATAGCCTTTTTCGTTGAATCTGATTTCGGCAAAAGGAGTTGAAACCGAATTGCCGTCTGCAACGATTTCGCTTGCAGATGACGTTTCACCCTTTACAAGCCTGATTTCAAGAGTTGAAAATGCGGGTACGGTAACACCGCTGATGATAAGAATATTCTTGCCGTCAAGATTTTTATAAGTCTGCTGTTTGCAGGGCATATCTGCAGCAAGTCCTTCTTCACATTCAAGGAAGATGGGGTCGTTTCTGTCAAAAGAAAGAGTGTTTGTAACGGTTACGGTTTCACCGTCGCCCGTTACGGCTTCTTTGATAAGACTGTTTGCGGTTTTAAGAAGAGCGTTTGTCTGCTCAAGAGAAAGCTTATGTGCAGACGGGATACAGGTGCCGGGAAGAATATCGTGGAATTGGTTGAGAAGCAAATCCTCATAAAGCGGATGAATTTTTTCATCGCTTGCAACCTCTCCGGATTTAACCGCGTTGCTGACGGTAAGGAATTCAAGGTCACGCAGAGCAAACTCGGCTTTTCTGTTGTTATGCTTGATATTATGCTGGTTTGTGAGAGTACCTCTGTGAAGCTCAAGGTAAAGCTCACCGTTATACGTGCCGGGATTTTTTGCATCGGCTTCAATCTTTTTCATATAGTCGCCGACAAGCGAATAATCCGCCTTGGCACAGCCGTTGAGGTCTTTTATTCTGCGTGCGGTTTCCATCATTTCAAACTGCGGTCCGCCGCCGCCGTCACCGTGACCGAAAGCCGCAATACGTTTTCTTGTAACGCTTCTTTCGCTGATTGTATGGTAGCCCTTATTCCAATCGCCCGTCACCGCTTCGTGCATATCCTCGGGTGAGGGCCAGGCGGGAATTCGGTTAAAATGGGTGAATACCTTTGTGCCGTCAATGCCCTTCCAATAGAAAGTATCGTAGGGGAAACGGTTGGTATCGTTCCAGTCAATTTTGGTTGTGAGGAAATAATCAACGCCGCAACCCTTCATAATCTGCGGAATTGCCGCACTGTAGCCGAAAGTATCGGGCAACCAGAAGCAGTTTGAAGTATAGTTAAAATGCTTTCTTGTGAATCTCTGACCCCACAAAAACTGTCTGACCATTGATTCACCCGAGGTTACGTTACAGTCGCATTCAACCCATACGCCGCCGTTGGGCTCGTATCTGCCCGCGGCAACCATTTCTTTTATATCCTCAAAAAGTGATGGGTAATGCTTACGCACCATCTCGCCGTGACACGCAGAGCTCTGCATAAACTTATACTCGGGATACTGCTGCATAAGTGAAATAACGTTTGAGTAAGTTCTTGCGCATTTCTTGATTGTTTCCGTTGCCTTCCAGAGCCAGGCGGTATCGAGATGTGAATGACCGATAATGCACGCCTCTGCGGCTTCGGGACCGTTTTTAACAGCAAGAATTTCTTTAAGGAAAGGATGTGCCGCTTTCAGAGCCGCTCTGAAAGTTTCTTCGTCAACGTCGTCATAAGCGTAATAAACTCTCTTATGTACCTCATAAAGAGAATTTATTATATCGCCTCTTCTGAACGATTCAACAGGAAGGCTTTCAACAAGCTCGTTGACTACCTTTAAATCAAAATAGAAATCGTTTATAAGCTCATCCTTAACGCAGATTTCAAGACCGTCAAAATGATATCTGTATTCCTTGAGCAATCTGTCTACGCTCAAAGGCTGTGTTCCGAGATGGGTATGACCTGTATAAACCTCAAGGGCGATATCGATTTTTTCGCCCGCTTCGGCATTCATTTTTATCATATCGCAATAGTGGTTTCCGTGACCCGTAAACACTATTTTTGTTGCAAATGTGCCGAAAGGCTTACCGTTGACCCAGAGCAGAGTTTCGTAACCCTCGGTATGAGGTTTAACGAAAAGCGTTTTACCGCTGAGCTCTTCGGGAACGGTGAAATCGGTTTTAAACCAGCAGAAGGCTTCTTCACTTCCCCAGATCCAGCCGCTGGTGACGTCAGCAAATTTTGATTCATCGGGAATTTCATAAAATCTTTCCTGAGTTTCAAAAGCCTTTACGTTATCTATTCTTGCAACCGTCTTAAAAAGCAAAGGATTGAGAGTTTTTTCAAATCTTTTAAGCTTATCAAGTGTACGTTCAATTTGTTTTTCCGTAAACATTAAGAGTATATCCTTTCCGATTTGCGCGATTTACTTTTTATTCACAGGACAGACTTTCATACAGATTCCGCAAACGGAACCTCTTCCTATCTTCTGGAATTTTGATTTCATATAGTTACTGCAGGCTTCGGGGTCAAAAATCTTTTCCCTTTCTATGCCGGGATACCAATCGGCACCCTTGATTGCTTTTGCGGGACAGGCTTTGACACAGACATCACAGCCGTTGCAGACGTTTTTGATTTCGTTTTGTGAGCAGTCAAACGGACAGTCTGTAAACAGAGTGCCGAGTCGCACGTAACTGCCGAATTCGTGATGCAGAAACAGGGAGTTTCTTCCCACACTGCCAAGCCCCGCAAGGCAAGCGGCTTTTTTATGGGAATATCTTCCCGAATAATTCCAGCCGTCCTTGTTGATGCTCTGCGAAGCGGCAACGGTTATATATTTATAGCCATTCCGCTGAAGAAACAGACCCGCCTGTAAAAGCATCGAATCTATAAAAGCGTTCACACTGCGGTAATGGTTGAAATAGGTGTGGGTCGGCTCGTCTTCGATTTCGTCAACAATCGCTTCCGAAAGCCTGACGCAAATGCTGATGCCGTAGCCGTGCTTTTCGTCATCGGCTTTGTAAAATCCTACGTCCGAAACACCCTTTTCAAGCAAAAACGCTTTAAGCTCTTCCTGAATTTTCATTATTTTTTCACCTTTGTTTCAAAACAGAGCCAACCGCCGCTTTCATGACGTGCAATAACCTCAAGACCGTTTTCTTCAAACGCCGCAAGCACGTCGTCTTCGCGGGGAACGATAATTCCCGAGGTGATGAACACTGCATCGGGGTTGAGGTAATCCTTAACGTTTTTGCAGAGAATAACGATAATATCGGCAACGATATTTGCCGCAATAATATCGAATTTTCCGCTTACCTTGTCGGTGAGCGAGCCTTTGAAAACGGTATACTGCGGCTCTGTGAAGCCATTGGTTTTGCCGTTTTCTATTGCGGTTTTGACTGCGAGTGCGTCAATATCAACACCTACCGCACTGTCCGCACCGAGAAGCAAGCCCGCAACGGAAAGAATACCGCTGCCGCAGCCCACGTCAAGCATTGTTTTGCCGCTCTCGGCATATTTTTCAATGCTTTCAAGGCAAAGTCTTGTTGTATCGTGAGTTCCCGAGCCGAAAGCAAGACCGGGTTCAAGGTGAATAACCGCTCTGTCGCCCGCCTCATATTCCTGCTCCCAGATGGGATGAATGAGAAGTCTTTCGCCAACGGGCATAGGCTTAAAATATTTTTTCCAGTTGTTTTCCCAATCGGCATTTTTACATTCGTTTTCGTCGATTGAATATTCAATCTTTTCCGCCGCAAGTCTTTCCGAAAGGAATGAAACAGCTTCTGCGGGATTCTCTTCGGGAGAAATGTAAATATGAACGATGCCTTTGCTTCTGTCCTTTGCAAGCAAATCTTCGTCAATGAGATCTATTCTTGCAATCTCCCAAGCCTCTTCCTCAAGAGTTCTGTAATCTTCTATGTAAATTCCGTAGGGCACTGCCATGTAGGCAATATCCCCTGCTCTGTCAACGTCGTCTGCGTTGACGGTGATTTTAATTTCAGTCCAGTCCATTTTTATCTCCGATTAATATTTATTGTGTACGTCTTCTGCAAAGCAGAGCATATCCTTAACTTCAATTACGGTGCCGTCATCAAGAATTGCCTTGCCGCTGAGTCTGCCGAATACCTGATGCTGGTCTGTTATGATAAACTTAACGTCAATCTTTGCGGCTCTGTCCATAATGGGCTTGAATTCCATTTCAAATCTGCCGTCGCTTGAAGTGAAGGTCCAGGGGTCTGTGTAGCTTGTTGAGGGAATGTTGAAAGTTACGTCGTCAAGCTTGTGTGCAACGCCGTCATAGAAAAGAATATTTTCGCTTGCGGCAGAAGTATCGCCGAAGCCGTAACCGATGTTGAAGCCGAATGCGTGACCGTCAATATCCATATTGCCCGAGCCCCAATACCAGGTGTTATCGTAAGTCCATACGCCTCTGCCCCAGTCAAGAGTGCCGAAATCGGTTGCGGGGTCAAAAACGTATTCCTTGCCGTCGAAGGTAACCTTGCCGCTTGCTCTCATACAGTTGATTTTCTGGTTATAGTAGAAAGCCGTTTTCTTTTCTTTCCAGGGAGTTGCGATTACCATTGTATCCATATCGGGCTGCTCAAGAGTGATATCTGCGGTAAAGGTTTTGCCGTCAAGGAAATTCTTGAAATTACAGGTAATGTGGCGCTTGCCTTCGCTGACGATAAACTCCATATCAAGGCGCTTATCGTGATAAACCGTGTTACCCTTTTCGCTTGTTGAAGGAAGCTTGAATTTACCCATAGGGAAAGCGTTGAGAATTGTTTCGGTATGTTCCCAGGGTTTTGAAAAATCAAGAAGGCTTGCCGACTGAAGACCAATATAGCCGTCATCTGAAAGTGTGAAAGCAACACCGAAATTGTTCTTTTCTGATATTACAAGATAATAATCCCATTCCTTGATTCTGAATTTGGGAGCTTTGATTGCACTGCGGTCATAAATCTGATAAAGTTTTTTTGACCAGCCGGGTTCTCTGAGGCTTCCGTCGGGTTTAAGCAAAGGCTGATTTGTTTTGACTTCGTGGTTTCTCATTGTAAATCCTCCTGACAATTTATATAAGTGTTACTTCATCACTGCCGCTTCTGCCGTGATTATAAAGATTGCGGTTTTCAAGCGCCCACTGACGGGGTGTGAATTCGCCCTCTTCAACAGCGTTGACGGCGTGTACCATTTCGTAAATTCTTGCATCCATAAGGTCGAGCTGTGAGAGCACCTCGGCTTCAATAAACATAGGAAGCTTTGCCGCACCGAATTCGGGTGTGCCGTGATGAGAAATGAGCATGTGCTCAATAAGCATAAGGGTTTCTTCGCTTATTCCGTTTTCTCTGCCTATTCTGTCAACCGCCATAGCACCCATTACAAGGTGACCGAGCAAATTGCCTCTTACGGTATATTCGCTTGCAATGCCTGTTGAGGCAACGTCCATTTCCTCAATTTTTGCAATATCGTGAAGAATTGCACCCGAGCAAAGCAAATCGTAATTTATAAAGCGGTAAACGTTGCAAACGCTTCTTGCAAGGCGAAGAATTGAAAGAGTGTGCATAAGCAGACCGCTTCTGACTGCGTGATGAAGATTCTTTGCGGCGGGCCAGTAAACAAGACGGTCTTTGTAAGCCTCAATAACCTTTGTTACAAGGAGCTTTAATTCCGCATCTTCAAAGCTGTCAATTACCGCTTCAATTTCTGCAAGCATAACCTCACCCGAAAGGCATGCGGAAGGCACGTAATCCTCGATGTTTGCGCCGTCTTCGGGAAGCACCTTTCTTATTCTTTCAACTCTGAACTGTATCGTATCGTTAAAAGGCACGTAGCTGCCTCTGACCTTTACAAAATCGAATTTTTCAAAAACCGAAGCGGGAGATTCCTTATAATCCCAGAGCTTTGCACTGATTTCGCCGTCGTTATCGGCAAGCACAAGGTCGAGATAGGGAACACCCTTTGCGGTCATCTTTTTTTCAACGGATTTTATAAGGCAAAAACCCTCGTGGCTCTGACCCGAGCCTATAGCGGTAAAATTCATAATTAAACCCCTTATCTGAAGCATAGTTGCTTTATTTATATATAATATAATTGTATCATACTATTTATAGAAATACAAACATTAAATTATCATATTTTGCTCTTTTTGTTGTTGACAAACGCTCAAATAGGTATATAATAAAATCAAGATTCTCGGGGCGGGGTGAAATTCCCCACCGGTGGTATAGTCCACGACTCATCTTGCGATGACTGATGCGGTGAAATTCCGCAACCGACGGTAAAGAGTGAAATTACTTGAACTCTAAAGTCCGGATAAGAGAGAATGCTGAAAGCTTTGATGCATTTCGCCCTGCTTTTTATTAAGCGGGGCGATTTTTATTTTCAGCACTCCGAGTAAAACGAACGGAGGTTATTTTATGAAAGCTCAGACAAAAGACACACTCATCAGGGATACCATTATGGCTATGCTCACGGCAGTTTCCGTTGTTCTTGTTTCAGCCGTGCACATTCCTCTTATCCCCGCCGCACCTTTCCTTGAATACGATGCCGCCGATATTCCTATTCTTATCGGCTCGCTTATGCTCGGCCCCACCGCAGGTATGATTATTCTTCTTGCCGTTTGCATTATTCAGGCAATTACCGTCAGCGCTTCAAGCGGAATAATCGGATTTCTGATGCATTTTATCGCTTCAAGCGTGCTTATACTTATCCCCTCAATCATTTACAGACGCAAAAAAACAATACTCAGCCTTGTTATCGGCCTTATTCTCGGCACGGTCGGTATGACGGTTGTTATGATTCCGCTTAATCTTATTTTTACGGGAATTTTTATGGGTACGGGAGTTAAAGCCGTTGCTTCAATGCTTATCCCCGCAATCATCCCCTTTAATCTTATCAAAGCGGCTCTCAATTCGGTAATTTCCTTTGCCGTTTTCACACCCATTTCAACCGTTTTAAAGAAATATCTGAAAAGGTAAATTATGATCATACATCCCATTCCGCCGCTATATAACGAAAATTCAAAATCGCTCATTCTCGGCTCGTTTCCGTCGGTAAAATCAAGAGAAGCCGAATTCTTCTATGGTCACCCGCAAAACAGATTCTGGACAGTTGCCGCCGCAGTGCTCGGTTGCCCTAAACCCGAAACGGTTGAGGAAAAGAAGAAAATGATTCTTGAAAATAACCTTGCTATGTGGGACGTTATTGCTTCGTGCGAAATTGAAGGCAGTGCCGACAGCACAATCAGAAACGTTACCGCAAACGACCTGAGTGAAATTATTGCATCAAGCAAAATTGACAGAATTTTCGTAAACGGTAAAACCGCTGAAAAGTATTATAACAAATACACCTATCCCAAAACAAAAATAAAAGCAATCTGTCTGCCGTCAACAAGCCCCGCAAATGCCGCGTGGAGCGTTGAAAAGCTTATTGAAGCGTGGAAGATTATCAGATAAAAATCAGAGCAGTGTTCACAACGTGGACACTGCTTTTTTATAACACACAAGCCGCTTCAGAATATAATGATATTGAACGGACAGGCAGAGTTTTGAAATTTTTATGCTCCCCGATTTCAAACTGCGTTTAATTTGCTGTTTGCCTGCCAAAAATAATATTACAAACTTACCGACGGAGAGTGATACACAGTGACCGTAAAACGGGGAGAAATTTACTACGCTGATTTAAGCCCTGTTATCGGCTCGGAGCAAGGCGGCACAAGACCCGTACTGATTGTACAGAATAACGTGGGCAACAAATTCAGTCCCACGGTTATTGCCGCCGCGATAACCAGCCAGAGATTCAAGACCAACTTACCTACACATATCAAAGTTAATGCAGACGGCTGCGGCCTTGCCAAGGATTCGATTGTTTTGCTTGAACAGGTCAGAACGCTTGATAAAAAAAGGCTTCGTGAAAAAATGGGCATACTCGATGAAAACGATATGCTCAGGGTTGACAGGGCGCTCTCTGTCAGCCTGGGGATAACCGCAGAATAAAAAAAGCAGGCTGATGCCTGCTTTTTTGTTATTCTTCTTCGCTGTCAGCGGTTTCCTCTTCGGAATTCTCTTCCTGTGTGGGTTCTTCTCCCGTGTTTTCTTTCTCCGTTTCTTCCTGTACGGGGGTTTCAACCTCAATGGGTCTGAACTTCATAAGCTCGGGAATATCAAGATAATCCGTGGGGTTAAAATAACCTTTTTTAACAACGGTAAGATTGAGTACGCCCGTCTGGTCGGGGTCGATTGCGTTTTCTTCGTCAATCACCTTTTTGCCAAGCGATATTTTCTTATCAATATCGTTTGAATCGCCGAGTCTTAACACAACGCGCTCTTCGTAAATCATATAGATATTGCTCTTAGATTCAACACTCACAAGGTCTATTTTTTCAAGGCCGCTGTGTTTAACGGCATAAGAAATATCTCTGATAAGCTCGAGCGTTGCATCCTTTTCAGGGTCGCCCGAAAATGAAAGCGTTTCTCCAAGCTCTGCTTTTTTGGGTGTTGCACCGACAACAGGAGTTATATTTTCGCCGTAAACTCCCGAAATTTCAAGCACCTTGAAATTATTGTCGGTCAAAGCATACGTACCTTTTGAAACCTCAATTGCATAAGCTTTTTTCGTAACTTCAACCCTTATTATAACCTGGTCGGGCAGTTTTCTTGAAAGAGTTACGTTGTGAAGATAGGGCAGTTTTTTCTCGATATTTGCTTTGGCAACGTCAAAATCAACAAAGAAAATATTATCGCCTTTGTCAATTCCGCTTGTATCAATAATCTGCTCTGCCGTATACGGGCTTTTACCGTTGACCTCAACAATAACTCCGCCCTTTTTACCGTCATTATGAACTTTATCAACCGTAAACACGGTAAAAAACAGAATTGTACCTATTATCAAAGACAGTATAAGCGAAAAGCCGCCTATAACAATTGCAAGTCTGATTTTTCTTATTCTTTTGATTTTTCTGATTCTTTCCTGCCGCTCTTCGGGCGTCAGGCGTCTTTCGGTATTTTCCATATTTTCCATTATCCCGCTCCTGCAAGGTTATGCTCTGATAATATCCGCTCCCAAAGCAGATAAATTAGCCTCGAAAGCTTCGCATCCCCTGTCTATATGATGAATTTTTTCTATTACCGTTTCTCCGTGTGCTCCCAAAGCCGCAACGGCAAGAGCACTTCCGCCTCTTAAATCGCTTGCCGTCACCTTTGCTCCGTAAAGATGCTTTACACCTTCCACAACGGCAACGCAACAATCCTCAACTCTTATATCGGCACCCATTTTTATAAGCTCGGGTGCGTGTCTGAATCTGTTTTCAAATATTTTCTCCGTTATTATGCTTGTGCCTTCAGCCTTAGCCGCAACTGCCATAATCAGCGCCTGAGAATCCGTAGGGAAACCGGGATAAGGCATTGTGCGAATAAGTTTTATTCTGTGCGGTCTGCGGCTTGATTTAACGTACATTTCATCCGCATTAAAGCTGATTTCGCTTCCCATCGTTTCAAAAACAGGAATAACGGGCGCGAGATGTTCTTTTATAACACCTTTAAGACAGATACTGCCCTGTGCACAGGCAACACCCGCCATATAGGTTGACGCCGCTATTCTGTCGGGAATAATTCTGTGCTCGGCAAAATCAAACGTCCTGCAGCCGAAAATTCTGATTACGCTTTCGCCCGCGCCGTAAATTTTTGCTCCGCACCTGATAAGAAAGTTTGCAAGGTCAATTATTTCAGGTTCTCTTGCCGCATTGGTAATAACGGTTTCTCCGCAACTGCTCATTGCCGCAAGCATAATATTCTCGGTTGCCCCCACACTCGGAAAGCTGAGCGTTATATGGCTGTTTTTCATTCCGTCCCTGCATCTGCATTCGAGCTTTCCGCCCGATTCTTCAACCGTCACGCCCATTTTTCTGAACGCACTTAAATGCAGGTCAATCGGTCTTAACCCGATTTCACAGCCGCCGGGTGCGGTCAGCATCGCTTTTCCGAATCTTGCAAGCAATGCGCCGAGAAATATTATCGATGAACGCATTTCACGCATAAGGCTTTCGGGAATTTCACACCCCGAAGCCGTACTTGAATCCACAATTAAAGTATGCCCCTCGCACCTGACCTTACAGCCAACGTGCAAAAGAATTTTTATGGCGGCATCAACATCGGAAAGCTTCGGACAATTATGTAGAATGCTTGTTTTGCCCGTAAGCAACGTTGCTGCAAGTATCGGCAGAATACTGTTTTTGGAGCCCTGCAAATCTATGCATCCGCCAAGCCTTCTGCCGCCGTTTATTATCAGTTTTTTCATAGTTTCACGCTCCCGAAATCATAAGAAAGAACAACCGTTCAATCTCATAATATTCCGAAGGGTGAAAGCTTGTGAATTACCTGATTATTTCACAGAGGGTTTCGTAAATTCTCTGTGTTGCATCGGTAAGTGCCATTTCCTTTGCGTTTTTACCGATTTCCTGAAGCTTTGCCTTATCCGAAACAAGTGCGTTTACCATTTCGGTAAGCTTGTCGGGAGTGAGGTCTTTTTCTTCAAGAATCTGTGCAGCTCCGTTATTAACAAGAGCCATCGCGTTATGATACTGGTGATTTTCTGTAACGTAGGGTGAAGGGATAAGAATCGAAGGCTTACCCAGTGCCTGAAGCTCACTGAGTGTGCTTGCACCCGAGCGGCAGACAACAAGATCTGCGGCGGGGAGGCATTTGGGAATATCGATGTATTCGGTTACCCTTATATCCTTATTATCTTTAAGGCTGACGCCTTCGCTTTCAAGCTTTTCTGTAAACCACGCACCGTTTTTGCCCGTTGCGTGAAGGAATACGCAGTCTTTGTCGGTATGCTTATTGAGAATAAGACCGAGAACAGCATCGTTAACAGGCTTTGCACCGAGTGAGCCGCCCATTGAAAGAATGAGCATTTTGTTATCGGGAATTCCGAGCTCTGCTCTTGCAAAATCTCTGTCGCCCTTAAGAATATCGCCTCTTACGGGAAGACCTGTTACAACACAGGGATTTTTCGGTTTCATAAGCTTTGCGGCTTCACCGACGGTGAGCATAACTCTGTCAACCTTACCCGCAACCGCCTTGTTTGCAACGCCGGGATAAGCATTCTGCTCGTGAATTGCGGTGGGGATACCCATTTTTGCCGCAATTCTTAAAACGGGACCGCTTACGTATCCGCCGTATCCGATAACAATGTCGGGCTTGAAATCTTTAAGAATCTTTTTGATTCTCGATGAACTGCGAAGAAGCTTTATAACCGTTCCGATATTATGTTTGATAGCTTCGGGAGAAAAGCTTCTCCAGAAGCCGCTGATTTCAATTGTTTTAAGCTCATAGCCCGCCTGGGGAACAAGAGTTGCTTCCATTTTATCGGCTGTTCCGATAAAAGCAATTTCAGCCGTGGGATGCTTTTCCTTAATATATCCCGCCGTACCGAGAGCGGGATTTATATGACCGCCAGTACCGCCTGCCGCAATAAGAATCTTTTTATTATCAAACATTTTTCTTCTTCCTTTCGCTGTTTCTTGATACCGAAAGAATCATACCCATTTCAATTAAAAGCATAACGAGCGACGTACCGCCGTAGCTGAAGAACGGTAAGCTGATGCCCGTGTTGGGTATTGTTGCGGTAACAACGGCTATATTGAGTGCCGCCTGCAAGCCTACCTGAAAGCTGATGCCCATTGCAAGCAACGCACCGAATTTACTCTTTGCTCTGAGTCCGATTATAAATCCTCTTGCAACAAGAAGAACAAAAAGAACAATTATTATGAGTGTTCTGATAAATCCGAGTTCCTCGGCAACAACGGCAAAAACAAAGTCGTTCTGCGGTTCAGGCAAATACATATGCTTCTGCTTTGAATTGCCGAAACCAAGTCCGAAAAGTCCGCCTGAGCCGATTGCATAAAGAGACTGAACACTTTGCCAGCCTGAACCTCTTGCTTCCTCCACGGTAAGCTCTGCTCCCTGAAGAAGTTTAAGCCAGATTCTGATTCTTTCACTTGCATAGCCTTCAAGAATCTTATCCGCAAATAAAACAAAAGCTATAATTCCTATTACCGCCAAAACGCCTACCGCCGCAAACCATTGCCACTTTATGCCGCCGAAAAACAGCATTGCACCGCCGATGCCGAGCATAAGAATTGTGCCCGAAACGTGGTTTTCAAGGTAAACAAGAGCACAGATAACAACGATAAGTGCCATATAGGGGAATATTGCCCAGGGGCTTTGCTCAACCTTTTTATGGTTTCTTTCCATACTGAAAGCCATTATCATAATCAAAGCAAGCTTTGCTATTTCCGATGGCTGAAACGAGCCTATAAGCGGCAATTCTACCCAGCGCTTGAATTCTTCTTTACCCGGAATTATATAGGGGTCTATAAGAACGTAAACAAGCAGAAAAAATGAAATTACCATTACAAAACCTGCACAGTCTCTGAAAATTTCGGGTTTTATATGAGAAACAATAAGCATAAGAACAATGCCGATTGCTGCAAATTTCAACTGATTCTTTATATAGAAAAACGGGTCGTTTTCCTTTGCGTTATACCAGGCATAAACGTAGCTTGCCGAGAACATCATAACAAGACCGACAGTCAGAATAACGATAACAAGGGCAAGAAAAGTTATATCAAAGGGAGCTGCCGTAAAGCAATCCCTTAATTTCTTTTTACGTGTGAATAAATCTTTTATCAAAAAGAATATTCCGAAATAGCGAGCAAATAAAATCTTCGCCATTTTTCTTCCCCTTTCTTATCAGCTTATATATCCGCCGTAATACATAAGTGCAACCGCCGCCGCTCCTCCGAGAGCATTGACAACGGTAAAAACAAAAACAATTTTCTTTTCACTCCAACCGCTCATTTCAAAATGATGGTGGATAGGTGCCATTTTGAATATACGTTTTCCGCCGCTGACTCTGTAATAAACTATCTGCAAAACGTCGCTTGCGCCTTCAATTACATAAACGATGCCTGCAAGCAGTAAAATCAGCGGACAGTTGATTGCATAGGCAAGGGCTACAACCATACCGCCCAGAAACATTGAGCCTGTGTCACCCATAAACACCTTTGCGGGGTTTTTATTCCACAGGAAGAAGCCTATGCATGCTCCCGCAAGTGCCGATGAAATCATCGAAAAGCCGAAAAGACCTTTCAGCGCGGCAATTATGCCGATTGAGACAGCCGTTACAAAAGTTACGCTTGTGCAAAGACCGTCAATACCGTCTGTAAAATTCACGGCATTAATGGCGGCATAAATAATAATTATGCCGAATATCCAATAGAAAAAGCCGAGATTTATCATTCCCACAAAAGGAATAAACATATACGGTGCACCGTGCGAGCCCATATACATACTTACAAGATAGCAAACAGCTATCGCAAGCTGTGCAACGGTTTTTTCTTTAATTGTAAGTCCGAGATTCTGATGCTTTACAACCTTGAGATAATCATCTGCAAAGCCGATAAGACCGAAGCTTAAAGCCATTATGAGTCCGCTCCAGAGTTTTGTATAGAGCTCTGTGGGGACAAAGCTTCCCATACCTGTAATGTCTCCACCCATAGCTTTATCGGTGGCAAAAGTTACAACAACGGCGGCAAAAATGCCCGATATAAACATCAGGCCGCCCATTGTGGGAGTACCCTGCTTTGATTTATGCCACTTCGGACCTATTTCAAGAATAGTCTGCCCGAATTTAAGCTTTCTGAGCCACGGCACCATAACAAATCCGAGAATACCGGTTACTGCAAGGCCCAGAATACCTGCCATAATTAAGGCGGCACTTATTTTCATTCAATCACCTTATCAAGCTCATTATAGATATTATAAATTACTTCCTCGAGCTTCATACCTCTGCTTGCTTTGAACAATACTGCATCACCCTCACAGACTGTTTTTATAAGCTCCTGTGAAAGCTCTGCCTTGTCTGTAAAGCTTTTTACGGATTTTACTCCCCTGTCCGAGGCGCCCTTTGCGGTTGCAAAGGCTCTCTCGCCGTAGGTGAAGAGCATATCTATGTTGTTTTCGGCAACTCTTTCGCCAACCGTATAGTGAGCACTTTCACTCACTGCACCGAGCTCAAGCATATCGCCGATAACTGCAATTTTTCTTTTTGCACCCATTCCGCCAAGCACGGCAAGAGCCGCCGCCTGTGAATCGGGACTTGCGTTATAACAGTCCTCTATAAACGTTATACCGCATTTTTTGTTTATTCTCTGACGCATTCCCGAAGGCACGTAAGCCTTGAGTGCCTCAAAAGAATCTTTGGGGTCAATGCCAAAAAGCTCACCCGCCGAAGCTGCGGCAAGAGCATTATAAATATTGTGCTTACCGGGGAAAGGCAGGTTTACGTTTGCTTTTTCATCGGAATATAAAGCGGTGAACGAAACGCTGTCCTCTTTGACTTCAACGTCAGTTGCGGTAAAGTTAAAGCCTTCACCGTTTATTCCGTAGAATTTTACCGTTCTGCCTTCTTTCTTTACAGTTGAAAGCATATCATCATCACCGTTGAGAATAAGCGGTGAATCTGTTTTCATACCTTCAAGAATTTCAAGCTTTGCTTTCAGAATTCCTTCGCGTGAGCCGAGATTTTCAATATGTGAAACACCGATGTTGCTGATTATCGCAACGTCGGGCTTAACTGCGGCTGTCATTCTTGAAATTTCACCGAAGCCGCTCATTCCCATTTCTATAACCGCCGCTTCGTGGCTTTCTTCAAGTCTGAAAAGAGTAAGCGGCACACCGATTTCGTTATTGAGATTGCCCTCATTTTTGAGTGTGTTATATTTCACGGACATTACGCAATGCACCATCTCTTTGGTGGTGGTTTTGCCGACACTGCCCGTGATTCCGATTACGGGAATATTGAAAAGGCTTCTGTAATAGCCTGCAAGGTCAAGCAGCGCCTGTCTTGTGCTTTCAACAAGAATCTGATTTTCACCAAGCGAGCAGTCTTTTTCACAGATAACGGCTTTTGCGCCCGATTCAACAGCCTTTGCCGCAAAATCGTGGCCATCGAAATTTTCACCTTTTATCGCAATAAAAAGACAGCCTTCCTCGATTTTTCTTGTATCGGTGCAAACACAGTTGAAACTGCCCTCAAGATTTGTTTCACTTCTGACGGCAAGAGCCGCCTCTTTAAATGTTAACGGTTTCATCCGTCAGCCTCCCGTTACTTTATTCGGCAAGAATCTGAGCAACAACTTCTCTTTCATCATAGTGAATCTTGCCGCTTGCGAGAATCTGATAGGTTTCCTGACCCTTACCCGCAAGCACAACAACGTCGCCTTCCTGTGCGGCGCGAAGCGCTTTTCTGATAGCGTTTGTTCTGTCGGGGTCAACTATAATCTTTGAAATATGCTTACCGACGCCGTCGGTTATATCCTTTATGATGGCATCGGGGTCTTCGCTTCTGGGATTATCTGAAGTTATAACGGCAACGTCCGAAAGTCTTGCCGCAATATCGCCCATAATGGGGCGCATTGTTTTATCTCTGTCACCGCCGCAACCGAAAACGGTTATAACTTTGCCCTGTGTGATTTCTCTTACACAGCCAAGCACGTTTTCAAGACCGTCGGGGGTGTGTGCATAGTCGATGATTACGGTATAAGGCGTATCGGTGGGCACAACTTCCATTCTGCCCGGAACACCGTTGCAGTTTGCAAGACCTTCGAGCACCGCTCTGAAATCAACGCCCATTTCAACAAGGCATACAGCCGCACCCATTGAATTATAAACCGAAAACTTGCCGGGCACGGGGAATTTAACTCTGCCGATGTTACTGTTGCTTACGAGTTCATATTTTACGCCCGAAGCAGAAATTCTGATGTTCTTTGCAGAATAGTCGCACTTATCGTTATCAACCGAGAAAGTTACCTTTCTGCAATCGGTATCACTCATCATATATTCTGCCGCTTCGTCATCGATATTGAGAACTGCAAGAGATGAGTTTTCAAAAAGCATGTGCTTTGCGGCTTTATAGTTTTCAAAAGAGCCGTGATAATCAAGGTGGTCCTGTGTGAGATTTGTAAAAATCGCCGCCTCAAAGTGAATGCCTTCAACCCTTCTCTGGTCAAGAGCCTGTGATGAAACTTCCATTGCACAGTAGTCGCAACCGCACTCAACCATTTCGTTAAAGAGCGAAAAAAGGTCATAGCAGTCGGGAGTTGTGAGCACTGCGGGATATTCCTTATCTCCTACAACGTTCTTGACTGTACCGATAAGTCCCGTTTTGTGACCCATTGAGTCAAGCACCGATTTGATGATAAAACACGAGGTCGTTTTGCCGTTTGTGCCTGTTACGCCGATGATTTTAAGCTTTCTTTCGGGATGACCGAAAAATGCGGCGCTTATACGGGCATAGGCAGCTCTTGTGTTTTCAACAAGAATCTGCTCCTTAATACCCATATCCTTCTGAACAAGCACGGCAACCGCTCCGTTTTCAAGAGCTTCCGCAGCTTTTGTATGGCCGTCAAACCGTTTGCCTTCAATGCAGACAAAAATACAGCCCGGTATTACTTTTGCGGAATTATCCGTTATAAAAGTAACCTCTTTATTTTCAGCTTCACAAGGAACTCCGAGTTCCTGTACAAGTGAATAAAGTTTCATTTCCTTTGTCCTCCATAACTGCGGTACTAACCCGCATAGTCACTGACTCCTGTATTGGACTTGAAGTAGACGGTGACTGTTGTTCCGTATTCAACTTCTTCGCCCTCCGGTATGCTTTGCGAATAAGAAATAAGTTCGCCCTCATTTAAAGCATTGCCCGAAATTTTAATATTAAGCCCTGCTGCCAGAGCATATTTATTAGCCATAGACAGCGTCATTTCCGTGAGATTCGGCACAACAACCGTTTCTCTTTCGGCATTCTGTTCCGTATAAAGAACTATTATGCCGTTTTGCGGAATCGTCTGATTATAGGCGGGCATCTGACTTATTACCACGTCGCCCTTGCCTACAACCTTAACCTCAAACCCTTTATCTTCAAGATCTTCAACAACCGTTGCAACGTCGCCACCGACAAGATTAGGTGTGAGCGTGTCAAGGTGCTTGAGTTCGTCTTCTGTGTAGTTTCTTTCAACGCCCATATATTCAAGCGTCTTTTCAACAACCTGTGCCGCAACGGGAGTACAAATCTGTCCGCCGTTAATCTGTCCCTGAGGTTCATCAACAAGAATGAGAACTGCAATTTCCGGATCATCGGCAGGTGCGAAACATCCGAATGAAGCAACGTATTGACCGTCAGAACCGAGCTTCTGTGACGTACCTGTTTTACCGGCTACCTGATAGCCTGCAACGTAGGCGTGTTTACCTGTACCGCTTGTAACAACAGCTTCCATCATATCGCCAACAATTGCCGCGGTTTCTTCCGAAACCACCTGTCTTCTTACTGTAGGCTGTGTTTCTGAAATGACATTTCCGTTTTCGTCAAGCTGTCTTGCAACAACGTAGGGTTGCATAAGATAACCGCCGTTTGCAATAGCACTGATTGCGGTTACCATCTGTATGGGTGTAACCTGGAACGACTGTCCGAAAGATGAACTCGAAAGCTCAACTATGCCCATTTTTTCAAGCTTATGATAGTTAACACCTGCAACAGGTGTTGCTTCGGCAGGAAGGTCGATACCTGTTTTCTCCGTAAAACCGAAAGCTTCGAAATATTCGTAGAACTTATCTTTACCGAGAGCCTGACCGACGGTAATGAAAAGAGGGTTGCAGGAATTCATCAGACCGTGCTTGAGGTCCTGAGGACCGTGACCGCCGTCTCTGTTATGACACTTGATTGTTCTGTCGGCAACCTGTATCCTGCCTGTACAGGTATACGAAAAGTTATCGGGCAGAACATTTTCTTCAACAGCCGCCGCAGCGGTTACGATTTTGAAAACTGAGCCCGGTTCGTAGCTGTCGCTTACCAGGAAGTTTCTCCACTTAGAATAGAGCTTTTCAGTTCTCGCTTTTGCTCTTGCCTCTTCATCGTCGGGATACATTTCAAGAATCTCCGCTTCTTCCGCTTCGGTTAATTTCTGCGGAGAATTGAGATTATAGTTTTCAACACTTGCCATCGCAAGAACAGCACCTGTATCAACGTCCATAACAACGCCGTAAGCGCCTACGCCCTTTGAATCGACGTAAACCTGTTCAAGGCTGTCTTCAAGGTATCTCTGAATAACCTCGTCAATCGTGAGCACAATACTTGTTCCCTGTACGGGATCGTAAATAGTTTCGTACTCCTGGCTCATAACGTCACTTCTGCCGTTCTGAGCGGTGATTATTCTGCCGGGTGTACCCGTAAGCTGAGTGTTATATTTAAGTTCAACGCCCGATCTGCCTATATCGTCAGTACCCGTAAATCCGATAACGGTTGAAGCAAGATTATCATAAGGATAATAACGCTTTACGTCGGGATCAATTCCGATTGCCGAACTGTAATAAATCTTTTTTTCGGTTTTTACAAAGTCTCCGTCATCGTTTTCTTCGCTCACGCTGTACGAATAATACTTTGTCATAAAATCGGCAACGGCTTCTTTTTCCTCAAACTCTATCTGGCGTTTAAGTATAAGATAAGCATACTTGTTTTTGTCTGCTTTTTCTTTGATCGTTTCAACGTCAACTCCGATTATTTCGGAAAGTCTGCGGCAAAGATCATTCTTGAAACCTTCGTGTTCGATTTCGCAAGGCTTTATATACACCTTCCATACAGAAGCGCTCTTTGCAAGCACTGTACCGTTTGCATCGTAGATAATGCCTCTTTCAGCAGAAATCTCGGTATCGTGGAGCTGGTTTTTTTCTGCCTGTTGTTTATACATTTCGCTGTCGATAAGCTGTATTCTTGCAAGGTTAACGGTTGTTGAGCCGAAAACCAAGGCTGTCAGAAGCACAAAAACAATAAGAGCTCTGATAAACAATTTTCTTCTCGGTGATAACTTTACCAAAGCATTTCTTCCTTTCAAATAAAAATTGCCGCCTCAAAAAGCGTAAAAATCCCCACCGAACGGCAGTTACTTTTTCTTTCGCATTATTGAGACAGCCTTTACTATTACACTTCATAAAATTATATGTGTGTCATACTCTTGCGTATGCTAATTAAAGCAGACAAAATAAATGTCTGCTTTAATCCGCCGTATCGGAGCTTTCTCCATTCGCAATTACTACCTTGTCGCCATCCCTGTTTTCAAAGTAGTGAATCTGATAACGCTCCAGTTTTTGCATTCCCAAAACGGTAACTGCATATTCATCAACTTTTTCTCTGGAAACAGTTGCGTTGAGCTCCATCATAAGTCTTGTGTTTTCGCTCTGTGCATCTTTAATCTGTTCCGAAATTTCGGTTGCTTCTTTCTGAAGAATTACAAGATTGACTCTTGAAAGAAGAATAGCACCGAAAAGTGTTAAAAGAACTGCGGCAACCGTGAAGATTTTGAGAGCATGAACAGCAGATGCTATCGATTCTCTGCGGATCTGTGCGGTTGACTTTGGCTTGCTTACAGGTCTGTTGACAGGGGTTTCTTCATGCTGTTGAGCAGGCATCTGCACTGCGGGTGCATCAAAAAGCGAAAGATCATACGCTTCGCTGCGATTATAATCTGCCATATCAATCTCTCCTTTCAAAAATATTGAGCAACAATGTCAAAACCATCGTTTATCAGTAAACTTAAAGTTTAACCGCCGTGCGAAGCCTTGCACTTCTGCTTCTGGGGTTAACTTCAATTTCCTCCTTGCTTGGCGGAAGAGCCTTGAGCACTTTTGCTTCAGGTTTGTTTCCGCAAACGCAGACGGGGAAATTTCTGGGACAGGTGCAGCCCTTTGAAAGAGCGGCAAATTCCTGTTTTATTATTCTGTCCTCAAGCGAGTGGAAGGTTATCACGCTGACTCTTCCGCCCGGTTTAAGGCATTCAAACATATTTTTTGCGGCTTCTCCGAGTCCGTCAAGCTCGCCGTTAACGTAAATTCTTATTGCCTGGAAGGTACGTCTTGCGGGGTGTCCGTCTCTTTTAGCCGCTGCCGGCATAGCCGATTTTATTATCTCCGAAAGTTCAAGGGTTGTTTCAATCGGTGCAATTTCTCTTGCTTTAACAATCGCTCTTGAAATTGACGGAGCAAATTTTTCTTCGCCGTATTCGAAAATAATTTTCTGAAGTTCGCTTTGCGATAAAGTGTTAACCGCCTCTTTTGCACTTGTGCCTTCGAGACTCATACGCATATCAAGCGGAGCATCGTTATGAAACGAAAATCCTCTTGAAGGTTCGTCAAGCTGATGTGAGCTCACGCCTAAATCTGCAAGCACGCCGTCAACCTGAGAAATTCCGAGGTCTGCAAGAACTTCTTTTATATTGAAAAAGTTATTATGTACCAGCGTTACGCAATCGTATTTGCCCAACCTTTCGGTCAGGGTTGCAATCGCTTCGGGGTCGCGGTCAATGGCAATCAGTCTGCCGCCCTTAAGCCTTTTGGCAATTTCACCCGAATGTCCTCCGCCGCCCGCAGTGCAGTCAACGTATATTCCGTCGGGTTTTATTTCAAGCGACTCTATTGCTTCATTAAAAAGAACAGGTATGTGGCGGAATTCGCCGTTTTTCATCTCGCTCATTTTTGTCCCCTCAAAGAGCTGTAAGGAACGGAAGTAAAGTCAATGTCGTCATCCTCTTCAGCGGCACGGTTCCATTCATCCCACTTTTCAGGATTCCAGAGCTCAACTCTGTTTGTCGTTCCTACCGCAAGCACCTCATTGGTTAAACCTGCGTACTCTTTAAATTCATCCTTAATCGAAATTCTGCCCGATTTATCAACCGAGACCATTTCAACACGGTTTGCAAGCACTCTTTGTGCCTTCGCCTGCTGTTCACCTTCAAAATGTGAAATCACTTCAAAATTGAAGTTTCCCCATTCTTCCTGAGAAAAAAGCATAAGGCAGGGCTCTTTATGTATCGGTTTAAGAATATAAACCGTTTCGCCGAGTTCTTTTCTGAAAGAGGGAGGAATCGCCATTCTGTTAACCTGGTCAAACTTTCTGAGCTCTTTGCCCGCTAAAATCAATGACATTTGACTCCTCCTTTCTGAAAATTCTCCCAAAATTACCCTTTGGTCCCCATTAGTACCCTTATTATATCTTGTCAAGCCAACAATTACAAGACCTTTTTCAAAAAAATTTCTATTATTTTTAAAGTTTTTTTGATTTTTTATTATAAAAGTCGCCAAAATCGGCAAAAATTTTTACGCAGTCAGAATCAGCATATCTTCGGGGCTGATTTCGGGCTGCAAAGCGCAGTTGATTGCAAGTGCCGTAATTTTTGCCGCTCTCTCAATCATAAGGTCAACTTCTCTCGGTGTAACCATCATTACGCCCGCCTCTTCGGGCAAATCTTCCTGTGAAAATCCGTTGCCCGAATAATCGGCAACAAGCGTACCTGCATCCACTACTGTAGGCACTCCGATTGCAATCACAGGCACACCGACCGTGCTTTCACTTATCTCCTGCCTTGCGTTTCCCACACCCGACCCCGGCACAATTCCTGTTGAGCACATCTGCACCGTACTGCCCAGCCTTGAAGTGCTTCTTGCCGCCAGAGCATCAACAGTAATAACTGCCGTCGGCTTGAGTACTGAAACTATTCCTTTAATCAGCTCTCCGGCCTCTGCACCCGTATTACCCGTTACGTCCGTTGAAACACAGCTCACCTCACGCAAACCCTCAAGACCCGTGGATTCAAGAAGTTCGCCTTTGATATGCCGCGTAGCAAATATCATCGAAGCACACATCGGTCCGAAAGCATCGGGTGTTATTTTTCTGTTTCCGAGACCCGCGACAAGCACACTCCCTTTTTCGGGAATCAGCCTTTTGATTTCCGTACACAGAGCCTCCAGACTGTCATCAATAAACTGAGCATGCCCCGCAAAAGGTGCAACCTCAACCGTTACGTATTCACCAATCGGCTTTCCGATTTTTTTTGCACCTTGCTCGTTTGTCACCTTTATTCTGCTGACTTTAGCTTTTTTGCCGCTGAAAGTCTCGGTTTCAATTCCCGAAACTTCCTTTTTGCCCAAAAATTCGCATCTTTCTACCGCTAAATCTGTTCTGAAATCCATTTTTTCATTTTCCTCTTGATTTTTTTAAATATATTTAGTAATATAAATTGCAAAGACTTTAAATATTTTTAAAAAATTCCTTGCAATTATCAAAAAAATGTGTTATTATACTTACCTGTATGAAGAAGGAGGTGTCGTTAATGCCTAACATTAAATCAGCTAAGAAGAGAGTTATCGTAAACAAGACCAGAGCTGCAAGAAACAAGTCACGCAACACAGCTCTTAAGACAGCTATCAAAAAGGCTAATGCAGCCGTTGAAGCAAACGCTCCCGAAAAGGAAGCTCTTGTTAAGGAAGCAATTAAAAAGGTTGACCAGGCTGCAGCTAAGGGTCTTATCCATAAGAACAACGCAGCTCACAAGAAGTCAGCTCTTGCACAGCTCCTTAATAAATAATTTGAGCGTTATAATTTAACATCAAACTCAATGACCGCGGTTTTTTTAAGCCGCGGTTATTAAATTATTGACAAAGCTTCAAACTTATAGTATAATTTCAATATATTAATTAACGGAGGCTGTAAAAATGTTAAAGAAGGTTCTTAAGATCGTTGCAATTGTAATTGCTGTTGCAGGCGTTATTGCCGGCGTTTATTTTGCAGTTAAAAAGTACCTTGAAAAGAAAAATAAGGTTGCTGACTGCGAAGAAAATTACGTTTCATGCTCATGCTGTGAGGCAGAAGCATAATTTAATCTCAAACATAACATCCCCTGCTTTTCGAGGCAGGGGATTTTTTCTTAAGAATTTATTAATTCCACGCAAGAAATGTTGACAATATCCGCAATTGCGTTATCATAGAAATAGCTTATTTTTCTTTGGGTCTTGTTATAAACGAAGCAATAAGACCGCAAAGAATTGCGGCGGTTACTCCGCCCGACGCCGCGGTGAATCCGCCTGTCAGAATTCCCCTCGCCCCCTGCTCGGCAATCGCCTTTTCAATGCCCTTTGCCATTGAATAGCCGAATCCCGTCAGAGGCACCGTTGCTCCCGCTCCCGCCCATTTGACAATCGGCTCATAAACGCCGAGTGCCGTGAGCGTTACGCCAAGGACAACAAACATTACCAGAATTCTGCCCGGAGTCAGTTTGGTTGTGTCAATCAGTATCTGACCGATTAAGCAAATCGCACCGCCCGTTATAAAAGCTTTCAGCAAGTCCCAAAATATTTCCATATTCATATCCCGTCAGTATTATTTTCATGTATATTATCTCACCCGATTTACGCAATATTCTGTTATTTTTAAATTTGGACTTGACAAAAACCCTCTTTATCAATAATATTTATATTGTAGTTTCTCAGGGGGAGAAACACCTACATTAAATTTCAGTAAGGAGAATTCAAAATGGTATTTGAAAAAATCAAAAAGATTATCAGCGAACAGCTCGAAGTTGACCAGACAATCATCACAGAAAGCGCAACAATCACAGGCGATCTCGGTGCAGACAGCCTTGACCTTGTTGACCTTGCAATGTCAATCGAAGACGAATTCGACATTGAACTTTCAGACGATGCTCTTGAAAAGATCAAGACAGTTGGCGACCTCGCAACTTACATTGAAGACAGAATCTGAGTCTAAAAATTACGCAGCGTTTTACGCTGCGTTTTTTTTTGACTATTTTTTAATATAGTGCTATAATAAAGCCGTACCAATGTTCTCAGGAGGTTTTGATATGATTATCAAGAATGCAACTGTTTACGGCAAGGATTTCTTGCCACAGAAAAATGATATAGAAATCGACGGTGAAATTATAAAAACAATCGGCATCTCTGAAAAAGACGGAGAAGATTTCAGCGGCTGTGCAGTAATCCCAGGCTTTATCGACGTGCATATCCACGGCTGTAACGCAGCTGACGCAACAGACGGCAAACCCGAATCAGTTCAGAAAATGAGCGAGTGGCTTGTAACAAAAGGTGTCACTTCTTTCTGCCCGACTACAATGACTCTACCTGAAAACGAGCTTGAAGCTAGTTTCAGATATACCGCAAATACAATGGGTAATGAAAACGGTGCATATATTCACGGCATTAATATGGAAGGACCGTTTATTTCTTTTGCTAAAAAAGGCGCTCAGGCCGGCGAACATATCCGCAAACCTGATTTTGAGCTTTTACAGAAGCTTAACGGGATATGCCCGATTAAGATTGTTGTTGTTGCTCCCGAAGTTGAGGGTGCTGAAGAATTCATCGAAAAAGCAAAAGACGTTTGTACGGTTTCGATTGCGCACACTGCCGGTAACTACAATGACGGCATTGCCGCGGTAAAGAGCGGTGCTACACACGCAACGCATCTCTATAACGCGATGAACTGCCTTACTTCAAGAGAAGCAGGAATGGTCGGTGCAGTGCTTGACAGTAAAAACGTAAACGCCGAATTGATTTGTGACGGCATACATATCTGTGAGCCTACTTTGAGAATTACTTTTGCCGCACTCGGCGAAGACAGAACGGTTGTAATCAGCGACGCAATGATGGCGGCAGGTCTGCCTGACGGCGACTACACTCTCGGCGGACAGAGAGTTATTAAAAAGAGTGATGCACGTCTTGCTGACGGCACACTCGCAGGCAGTGTCACAAATCTCTTTGATGAATTTCATAATCTTCTTAAATTCGGAATTCCGCTTAAACAAGCATTGAAATCTGTTTCAATCAACCCCGCAAGAGCAATCGGAGTTGACAAAATCACAGGCAGTATTGAAGAAGGAAAACGTGCAGATTTAATTATCACTTCTCCCGATTTCAAAGAGATAAAAGCGGTAATAGTTAAAGGCAAACGTGTTATATAATAATAAATGAAATTTATCTTGCACATTATATAATATAATAATTATTATATACATTTATATAATGCAAAATATTCGTGAATATATACGTAAAGAAAAAAACCTTTACAAAATCAGTTTGTAAAGTGATTAACTTGCACGTGTGGAAAAGTCGGTGGAAAATGTGGATAACTTCGCGTTATTTTTCTGTTTTTGCATTTTAACGGTAAAGTTTTCCACTTTACACTGCGTCATTTTTCTTTTTTTGCAACTTTTTATGCTGTATATACGGTATAACAGTGTGAATAATTTATGCAAGAAACAAGATTTCAACTTTCATTTGTCAAAAAGTGACTAATAAAGTAACACCACCGATGCATTCATTTTTTAGCATCAGTATAAACTGTTACAATAAAAACCAAGCAGCAGATCGGTCAAAAAGAACCGCTTCTGCTGCTCATTTTTATTATAGTAAGATAAGACAAAACCCCCGCTTCCGAAGAAGCGGGGGCATTTAGTTAAGGTTTCAGTTAATCTGAATATTTATTATTCTGCAACTGACTGAGCGATCGGGCTGTGTTCACCCTGATCAATTCTTTCTACGTATGTGTAGTGGTTTTCAACAGCCTGTGCGTCTTCAGCAGAAACAACACCGTCGTGGTTTACGTCACCTGCTTCAAATCTAACAGCACCCATACCGCCTGTTTCAGCGCTGTTATTTTCGTTCTTGAGAATGTAGAATTCAAGAGCAGTTCTGTCAGTACCGTCGATACGTGTATCGCCGTTGATATCACCATAGATAACAGCATAGAATCTGAATCTTTCGATGTTACCGATTGAACCCTTGTAGTAAGCACCGGTACCGTTACCGCGGCCTGACTGCTGGATTTCAATCTTATTACCAACGCCTTCATCGATTCTCATACCGATTACTTCAACGAGACCATCTTCAATACCGGTACCTTCAGCAAGACCGAATACGTGACCAATTGTACGAACGCTTGTTGAACCGGTAACTTCTGTCTTAACGCCTGATGTTGATGAGCTGGCCTGGATCTGAGGATCACAGTTATAATCAAGTCCGTTAATCTTTGCAAGAAGTTCAGCAGCTGCCTGGTCAACTAAATCCTGCTTATCGTAGTCATTGTATTCTTCGTTTCCACGAATAGCAAGAGCTTCGTTAAGTTCAGCTACAAGAGCATCGTAGGTTTCGGTTGAGTAACCAAGCATTTCGTCATCCTTATTCTCATCATCTCTGATGCTGCATGCAAAGTTGATGTATTCATCAAGCTGTGTAAAGTCAGCGTCGCCAAGGTGAGGAGCAAGAAGGTTATAAGCTTCCATAAGTTCAGCAAATGCTTTTGAAACCATTGACTGAGTAAGACCATTTGCTGAGATAACGCCTGTTGAAGCAAGGTTCAACGATGTAGCGTAGTCATAAGCCTTCTGGAATCTTTCGTATGACTTAGTTGTATAAATCTTTGAGTACTGTACTTCGCCATTAACAACGCCGCTAATCTTTCTGTTTCTCTTATTAGCCTCTGAAACGTAAGCACTTCTGGTATGAGCGAGAGCCCACTTAAGCATTGTTGTATCGATATTATTAGTACGGAAACCGTAAGCCTGTTCAGCTCTGTCTGAAATATAATCGATTGCGTTGTAAAGTGACTTTCTGTTGTAATACATGGTTTCCATGTAATCACAGTATGACTTATACATCTGGTCAGCAACTTCCTGTGCATAAGTGGGATCCTTAGCACCTGAAAGGGCGGTTGCGGGAGTAGTGCTTGCACCGTAAGCCATAGTTACATTGCTATAACCATCCTGATTATAATCAGTTGATGTGATAAGTGCGAATGAGGGTCTGTAGATTTCATAGATACCGTTTTCTGCATCGTAAACAAATGTATAACCAAGTTCATTACATGTTGTGTTGATCTTTGTTATATCATCTGATGTGAGATTTTCCCAACGCTTTGAGCCGTTGTAAACGCCGTCTGAGTTAAGAGTAATGTCGAATTCCATATTGCCCATTGCAAGTCTTACAACTTCTTCTGCTCTTGCGTTGTCAAGAAGAACGTTATGAGCGGGGTCAGCTGCATATTCGAGAGCGAGAGCAATCTGTTCGTAGTTAGCTGCAGTATAATCTGCAGAATTGAATGTCTGGTAATCATCAACTTCCTGAAGAGTTACGAGGAATGTGTAGTTAGTTGATGTTGTTGTGTAATAGGGGTACATTGCTTCGGGGATGCTGGGTGTACCGTCAGCGGGAGTACCAGGATCTGTTACGTTACCGTCAGCATCGGTTGTGGGAGCAACATAGTCGCCCGCTGATTCATTTTCAACTGAAAGACCGTCCTGGTTGGTATCGTAGATATCAGCCTGCTTAAGTCTTGTCTGGATTGCAAATGCCATCCATTCGCCGTAAGCATCTGAAAGTGTGCCGCCTTCAGCGAAAGCCTTATAAGAATCTGAGTATTCTTTACCGTCCTTAATAGCAGACTTAAGGTTTCTGTAAGCATAAAGGTCTGACTTGAAGTCTTCAGCTTCATAGAGTCTGTAGTCATCGTCATACCAAACGTAGGGAAGACTGCCTCTTACGCCAAGCTTTGAATACTTAAAGCCGCTGAATGTGTACTTTGTACCAAACTCATCTTCTTCGGTAGCCATAGTAGCTGTATCGTAGAATGATCTTACTTTATATACGTCGTAGGTTTCAACTGCGCTTTCGCCTTCACCTTCAACAACCGACTTAATGTAGTATGAATAGTTGGGATCTGCTGCATCGATGTATTCCTGAGCTGCTTCTTCTGTTTCGAAATCTTCTGCAACAACAGAAGCGTTAACGTCAGTCATAAAGTGATCATAATAGATATCGAGATGCTCAACCTTCCAAGCTGTCATATCGTCGCCGAGCCAGTTGGAATCTGTAACTGTACCGTCAGCTGAGAATTCCTTGTTATAAGGCTTATCAAAACCGCTGATGACAAGAGGAGCAACTGTTGTCATAAGGGGAACTTTATACCTATTGAGAAGGATAAGAAGCTGTGAAATAAGAGTGGGAAGAGCTGCCGAATCACTGCTTACATCAAGAAGTCCTTCAAGAGTAGTAACGCTCGGGAAGTTTGTGTAAACGTTAGGAACACCGTTTGCGTCAACGCCCTGTCTTGTGCTGGTTACGGGGATAAGAAGGGGGTTACCGTTAAATACGGTTGCAAGAACACGGTCAATGACTCTGATAAGAACTGTGATTACGGGGCTGTTAAGTTCGCCTGTGGGGTTAACTGAGAAGAGTGCAAGAATACCCTGAAGGTCGAAGTTAACAAGGTTTTCAAGAAGCCATACGTTGAAGATTTCAAATGAACCTGAATAGATTTCGGGAAGCCAGTTTGCGGGAAGAAGGCCGAAGAGAGTTGTATCAAGGAATGTGTAGATAGCCATCTCATCGGGATCTGCCTTAAGCTTACCGTGACCGTAATCGCTGTAGAAAGCATCGATAAGTGTATTGAATGCTGTACACCAGATGCCGTCGCCTTCGAAATTCAATGTGTTGGGGTTATATTCACCAACGAGCATAGGCATATAGGTATCAAGAGCCCATGCAAGGAATTCAGTTGCAAAGATTTCAAGGTTTGAACCGATTTCTGTGAGGGGGTTAACGAAACGGAATACACCGTTGAGATAGAAAGCAGCAACGCTTGCACCGATATCAAGTGCAGCATAAGGAATGGTTACATACTTTGTAACGCCGCCCTTTTCATAGCTGATTACTGTTTCATAGGGAATAGGATCAACGATAAGGCCCTCATCGTTTGTATAAGCCTGTACGCCTGAATTGTGGTAAGCATCAAGTCTTTCGAAGTAGTTGCCTTCGGGAAGTACGGGAGCTGCAAGAGCTGCCAATGCGTAAGCAAGAACTGATGAAACTGAATCTGTCCATTCAGGCCAGTAACAACCGTCGATAATACCGTCAAGAAGCATCTTGATGAGACAAGCGAAAACTGCGTCGGTTGAAATTACGTAGTCTGCTCTGATAAGTGCGGGGTTAACGTAATTTGTTCCGCCTTCTGTTGTTGTATCAACAGGCATATCGTTGTCAAGGTAGTTATAAGCTGTGGGTTTGCCATCAGCATCGAATTCAGCCGCATAGATAAGAGCGCCTGTTTCGTATGTCTTGTAAAGCTGACCGATTGCAAGTTCGTCGCCTTCAAGAACGCGGTCCTTTGTTGCTGTGTAATAGTAAACAGCATTAAGTTCGTCTGATGTATAAGCAAGCTGTGCGTTCATCATATCGGGCAAAAGACCGGGAAGAAGGTTAACGCCGAGACGTGCGATATCGTTAAGAAGTGACATAAAGTTATCGGTGAGATTGATTCCTTCGTATTCAATGCTGATGAAGGTATCAAGTCCGCCGCCGTCCATAAGGAACCAGTCAAGAAGAGCATTTATCTTACCGAGAGGTGTTGCGTTCTGTTCTTCTGTATATGTGGGAGCGGGAGCACCGTTCTGTACTGAAAGGCCTTCGATAAGACCAACAACAAGGTTGAATGTCATATCCTGAAGGATTGCGGGGTCACCGCCGGGCTGTTCTTCTGTGATTTCAATGCCCATAAGGTCAATGAGAAGGTCAAGGAGCATATCCTTGAGTGAGCCGTTAAGAAGACCCTGAATTACGTTATTAACAAGCTGATAGAAGCTGTTGTTAAGGCTTGCACCGCCGGGCTGATCAGCGATAGCGGGCATCAAGGGGTCAGCGTTTGCACCAAGAAGTGAGAAACCGCCGTCTGCTGAGCTTTCGCCTGTACCTGTGATAAGAGCCCAGTCAACAACCTTCTGTACAGCTGCGTCAAGAGTTAAGTCTGAAGGCATACCTTCAGCTTCTGAGTCGATAAGTGCAGTGTAGAGAGTATCCTTAAGGAATCCTACAATGTTAGCAAGCATGGGAACGTTATCGGTAAGGATGCTTGTGAGAAGACCCCAGTCAAACGTACCTCTGATAATCTTAACAACTGCGGGCTGAAGTTCTTCAAGCCAACTGATAACCATGTAGAGAACGTTAAGGTCCTGTGTACCGCCGGCGTAGTTTGCGCTTCTTTCACCTCTCTTGATGTCAGGGTTAAGTGAGTTAACGTGAATGTCATCGAAAAGAGTACCGAAAGCACCGAAGAAATCGGCTACGTTTGAAATAGCGCCGTTATCAAGGTCGGTAACAAGGTGATAGATTGAATAAACAGCGCCGTCGATTGAACGAAGGTCGATGCCGTCAATCTTGATGTTGATGAGCCAGCAAACTGTGTCACTGAGTCCGAGGTCATCATTCATGCTGATGTACATGTTCATTTCTGCAAGCATATTATCCAGAAGATCGAGGATATATGATGCACCCTGTTCGGGTTCGAAGTAGTATCTGAGGTCGTCAGATACCTTGGGTACCGTGTAGTCACTTGCGCCCGGCTTGATTTTAGCATAAGCGGGCATGCAGGCTGCAGAGAAAATCATAAGCGCTGCCATAAGGACTGCAAGGATTCTTAATGCCTTTTTCATGTGTTTAGCACCTCCATAAGATTTGCGGTTAAACCGCAGTAAAACGCCATTAAAGGCAAGGCATAAAATATGCCATAATTTACAATATTTAATTTATAAAGGAGTTGTTGCACAGGGTGTGCAACAATATGAATTTTTTATAAACATTTTATGAACAAATTATGAACAAGACGGTTTTTTAGATAGTTTATACAACGTTTGAGCACTCACTTTGTTCGTTTTCAACAAACAAAATCAGTTCTTCTAAATTTCCAATAATTGGTACTTTTGCTTTTTTAAGCCTATCCGGTTTCTCGTGTCCGCTGCTCAAGAGCACACAATCCGCCCCGATTTCTGCCGCTAATTCGGCATCGTGTTCCAAGTCTCCAACCACCAAAAGCGACCTTTTTTCGCCCGAAGTAGCATTCAGATACGCCCTTGCTCTGTCAATTTTTGAGCCTGCAAGATAGTCTGACGACCCCAGAATTTCTTCAAAATACTCCGAAATTCCGAAGCTGATTATATTGCTTTGAAGCTGCTCGTTATTTGATGACGAAACTATAATCTGTTTTATGCCGTTGATTCTGAAATACTCAAGAGCTGCCCGTGCACCTTCAGTCAGACCGCACTTTTTCAGATGGTGCATATATCCTTCGTTATATTCGGCAAGCAATGCAGGATAATCTTCCTTTTCAAGCTCAAAAACCTGCTCATAGAATACTTTTATCGGAGTTCCGATGCATTCCCGATAACGGTCAACGTCAATCTTCTCCATTCCCCTTCTTTTGAGCATATCGTTAACGCTTGCAAGCGATGCACCTATATCGTCAAGCAGCGTTCCGTTCCAATCCCAGATAATATGTGTGTAATTTTTCACGTTTCCCCTCCTATAAGAAAAATCCCTGCGAAAAATCGCAGGGAACAAGTTTTCTGTTATTATTGACCTACGTCGCCAACGATTTCTCTGCCCTTGGCCTCAAAATCCTTAAGAATCTGATCATATGTAAAGCCTGTGTAACCGCCGTCTTTGGCTTCAATCTTATAAACAACCATACGAAGATCATCATCACTGCTTATAAACTTTGCAGTGCCTTTATCTCCGATATCAACCGCTGTTTTATAATGTTCTGCTTTGTTATAATAAACATATTTGATAAGATATTCGCTCTTACCTTTATTGTCAAAGTATACAACAAAATATTCGGTAGTGAAATCGTCAGCTTCCTTACCAACAATTTTCTTGCCCTTTACGCTATCGCCGATTTCTTCTTCAAGCTTATCCATATCGTCAACAATTGCTTTTTCTGCTTCAAGAGATGCGATTTCCTCCGCACTGAGATTGGTGGGATAGTTTGCAGAAGCATCGTCCTTTTTGCACGCAGCAAAACCGAAAAGAATTGCCGCCAAAGAAAGAATTGCAATTAATTTTTTCATAGAAATACCTCCAACGCTTTATAGTAATATTAGTGCCATAAAACGAAAAAAAAGTCAATGGATAATTTATGAATTTTCAGAATTTTAACAAAAAATAACCGTTGTGCGCCGCATAAAACCTTGCTATAATATAAATGTAATTTAACAAAAATACCTGTAATATTATACAAGTTGGTGATAAATTGAACACTTTTGATAAGATTTATGAGGTTGTGAAATCCATACCGAAAGGCAAGGTCGCAAGCTACGGCACCGTTGCAATGCTGGCGGGAAACCCGAGATGGTCAAGGGTTGTAGGCTATGCTCTTCACGTGAATCCGCAACCCGGAATCATCCCCTGTCACAGGGTCGTTACCAAAGACGGCTCAACTTCCAAAGCCTTCGCTTTCGGCGGAGAAGATATGCAGAAAATTCTGCTTTCGGAAGAGGGAATCAGCTTTCTTGCCGACGGCAAAGTTGATATGCAAAAACACGCTTGGTTCGGTAATTAGTATAATGTTATTATAAATTTAAGGGGTCGCAGGCGAAATTACTCCGTCATCGGATATGGTTACGCCCTGCGGCTCATAGCTTTCTACACGGTCATAAAGACCTCTGTAATCTTCATATTCAGTAAGAATTCTTGTTTCACAATTCTGCTGTTTGAGAGGAAGAATTCTTGTTTCAACGTTCATATCGTTATCAACACGAAGAGTTATAACACAGGAGTCAAGATTCTTGCTGTTAAACCAGAAATTGCCCGTACTGTAAACGATAGGCTTGCCGTTATAATACTCCATACCCTGCAGACAGTGTGTATGCGAGCCGATAATTGCATCCGCACCCGCATCAATATATTCTTTCGCCATATTGATCTGAGCTTTTTCCAGTTTTGTGCTGTTTTCGGTGCCCCAATGAACGTAGGCAATCAGAATATCGCACTGCGCATCGGCTTCTTTGATGGCTTCAACAAAAAGCTCACTGTCATAAGTGCCCATTATTCCCGCGGAATCCTCTTCAGCTACGGGGGTAAAATAAACTTTTTCGGCTCTGCTTGCGGCAATTATACCAACCTTGCAACCGTTTACTATGAAATACTGCGCTTGCGAAGCCTCTTCGAGATTCTTGCCCGCACCTACGTAGGGAATGCCCGCAGACGTAAGATTATCAAGGGTTTCAAGGAATGCAGACCTACCGTAATCATACACGTGATTATTTGCAAGCGACACGATATCGGTGCCGAGAGCGCTAAGATACTGCGTACTTTCGGGAGATACCTGGAAAGTATAAGTCTTGCCGTTAAGCGGAGCACCGCCTGTGCCGATTGAAAACTCATTGTTAATCATAAAAACATCGCTTTTATTGAGATATTCAACCAAAGCGGGATCAATACAGTTCATTACTCCGCCCATTTCATTTGCGTGAACCATATTCATATAGTCAGTATCAAAATTGATATCGCCCGCAAAAGAGACGTCAAAAGTATCCTTGCCGTTGAAACCGAAATCCCTTATATTTTGCGAATTGATGGCGCCGCTGAGAATATCCGAAACAACGTGATATGAATAACCCGTCGCCTTTTTCCAGGAAAGCTCGGTATACGCCCCCGCATCAATATCGTCAAGCAACAAACGGCAAGCCTCAGCACCGATTGTTTCAAGAAAATCAACGGTTACAGCCAATCCTGAAGCCTGAGCAACGGTAACTGCGGCGGCTTCATAATCCAACTCGGCCTGTACAATAACAGACGGCACGTATCTGCCGACCTTGCGGCAGGAGGTGAAGCATACCGTCAGCATACACACACTCAGAATGACAGCAATTAATCTTTTCATCATAACTCCCCGTTAAGCTTTGAATTGAGTTCGATTATTTCGATCAATTCAAGGCTTACATTTTTCATATATTCAAGCATTTCAGGGTCACGCGCCAGATAACGCGCCGTAAGACGCACCTGACGCACAAATTCAGGGTCAAGCTTTTTGGACGAAGTGACAATCGGACACATCATCGCTCTCGGGTCACGGATAACCTTGAATTTAAGCTCCCCGTCCTCTTCCCAGACAAGTGGAAAAAGAGGAAAAATTCTGCAAGCAAGCGGTCTTTCCGCTCTGTCGCATTCGCCCGAGCACAAAACCATCGGATAACCGTAGTTTCCTTCGGTTTCACACACCTCATAGCCTTCCTTATCAGTGAAGAATTCATCCTCGTGAGGGTAAAGCCACATACCTTTACAGTCACCTCTGCAGCACAGTCCGTCGCACAGTCTGCCGCAGTTGTAAAAGCCGAGCGGGGTTTCGTGATATAAACGCTCGTAAGCGTTGCGTATCAATGGATTTAAAGGTTTACTCATTGTTGTTTTTTCCTTTTTGTTCTGTGATATTCAGTCGGAGCAACTTTATCATTTAAGCAACTCCGATTTGTAAAGTTTTTGCACTTTACAAAGCTGGTTTTATCTTCATTATTTTTTGATTGTTAAAAAGCGATTTGAACGGCTTTTTTCGATATAATTCATCTGGCTTTTCATCAGAAAAAGCTTCGCATTAAACCGTATAAACACATTCTAAACCGAAATGGATAAAATATCAAGTTTTTCTTGAAAATTACTTTATTTTCGTTTCCCGTTGTGATATATTTATATTAATTACAACAGAAAGGTAGACTTTCATGAAACGACAAAGCGGCTTGCTGATGCATATTTCGTCACTCTACGGCGATTATTCCATCGGTACTTTCGGCAAAAATGCCTTTGAATTTATTGATTTATTAACCGATTGCGGTTTTTCGGTATGGCAGGTGCTTCCCTTTACCGTTACCGATGAATACAACTCCCCGTACAAATCCTTTTCGGCTTTCGGCGGCAACCCTTATTTTGTTGACCCAGAAATACTTTTCGAAAAGGGTTATCTTTCAGCGGATGACTTAAAAGACGCTCTTCAGGAAACACCCTACTCTGCAGAATACAAGCGTCTGGGCAAAGAAAGACTTGCTCTTCTTCGCAAAGCCTATAAAAATTGCGGCGATACCAATGAATGCGATGCTTTTATTGCTGAAAACCCCAGGCTTGAAGCGTTTTGCAGATTTATGACCTTACGTGAGCAAAACGGCGGTAAGCCCTGGCAGGAATGGAAGGCAGAAGAAATTACCGATACCGAAACCCTCGGAATGTGGAAATTCATTCAATATGAATTCTTTACTCAGTGGGCTGCAGTTAAAAAATATGCAAATTCAAAGGGAGTCAGCATCATCGGTGATATTCCTATTTATGTTTCCGACGACAGCTGTGACGTATGGGAAAACAGAAGTCTTTTCCAGATTGATGAAAAAGGCTATCCCACAAAGGTTTCAGGTGTTCCGCCCGATTATTTTGCAAAAGACGGTCAGCTTTGGGGAAATCCCCTTTACGATTGGGATGAACTCAAAAAAGATAACTACGGCTGGTGGCGTGAAAGAATGAATCACGCTCTGACTATGTTTGACGGTGTAAGAATCGACCATTTCAGAGCAATTGAGGCTTACTGGTCGGTTGATGCTCAAGAAACAACCGCACGCAACGGTGAATGGATAGAAGGCCCCGGCATTGATTTTGTCAATGCCATCAAACAGGGCAACGAAGATAAGCTTATAATCGCAGAGGATCTCGGCGATATCACAGACGAAGTACGTGCTCTTGTTGAAGAAAGCGGTTTCCCCGGTATGAGAATATTCCAGTTCGGCTTCCTTGACGGCGGCGACAGCATACATATGCCTCATAACTACGTCAAAAACTCCGTTGCATATTCGGGCACTCACGATAACAACACTCTCTTCGGCTACCTTTGGGAAAGCGAAGACGACGTGCGTCGCAGAACGCTTGATTACTGCGGATTCGGTGACGGTGACTGGGGCGGTGCAACTCCCCTGCTCTTGAGACAGGTTTTCGCAAGCGTCAGCGACCTTGCGGTTATTCCCGTTCAGGATTTTCTTATGTACGGCTCCGATACGAGAATAAACACGCCCGGTGTTGCAGACGGTAACTGGAGCTACAGAGTTACCAAAGACCAGCTTATGAAAGCTGATAAAGAGTTTTTCAAATCAATGAACAGAATTTATAAAAGGTAAGGTTTTATGTTAAAGGAATTTTTTAATTTTGACCCCGCCATCAAAGAGGCTTCGGCAAAGGCTCTTGAAAAGGCAAAGCTTAAATTTGACGAAATTGAAGATATATGCGAATACAATCAGCAAAAAGTACTTGCCGCTTTTATAGAAAACGGTGTTACCGAAGCTGATTTCAACGAAACAACAGGCTACGGCTACGGAGACAGGGGCCGCGAAAAGCTTGACAGAATCTATGCCGACGTTTTCGGCGCAGAGGATGCGATAGTCCGCCACAGCTTCACCTGCGGCACGCACACGCTTGCCGTTGCCCTTTTCGGAATTCTCAGACCGGGCGACACAATGCTCTGCGTTACGGGCACTCCATACGATACAATTCACGGTGTTATCGGTATCAGCGGCGAAAATATGGGCTCGCTCAAAGAATTCGGTGTAAGCTATGCACAGGTTGACCTTGACGAAAACGGCAGACCCGATATTGAGGCTATCAAAAAAGCCGCCGCAGAAATTCAGCCCAAAATGATTTATATTCAGCGTTCAAGAGGCTACAGCCTTCGCCCCAGCCTTTCGGTTGACGAAATCGGCAAGATTTCAGATGCCGCAAAGTCTGTTTGCAATGCGGTTGTTATGGTAGATAACTGCTACGGCGAATTCGTAGAAAAATGCGAGCCAACTCAGGCGGGTGCCGACATTATGGCGGGCTCTCTTATAAAGAATGCTGGCGGTGCAATTGCAAGAACAGGCGGATACATCGCAGGCAAAAAGGAGCTTGTTGAGCTTTGTGCATACAGAGCAACAACTCCCGGTCTCGGCAAAGAGGTAGGATGCACACTCGGTGAAAATCGCAATATGTTTATGGGCGTTTTCAACGCTCCCGTTGTTGTAGGCTCCGCGCTCAAAACTGCAGTATACACTGCCGCTATGTTTGAAAACTTCGGCTTTGCCGTCACTCCCTCAAGTGACGAAAGCCGCCACGACATTATTCAGGCTCTCTGCCTCGAAAATCCCGAAAGACTTGTTGCTTTCTGTCAGGGAATTCAGTCGGGTGCTCCCGTTGACTCTTTCGTTGTTCCCGAGCCCTGGGATATGCCCGGATATGACAGTAAGGTAATTATGGCGGCGGGTGCATTCATTATGGGATCGTCAATCGAGCTTTCTGCAGATGCTCCCATCCGCGAGCCGTTTGCGGTGTGGCTTCAGGGCGGAATCAATTTCAATTCCGCCAAAACCGCCGTTATGCTTGCGGCACAGAAGCTTTTAAAGGAAGGTCTGCTTAAATAATGAATTATAACGGAATTACACAGGAATCTCTTTTTATGCTTGCAGATAACCGCTTCAGAAATTCAAAGGCTTATTACGATGAGCATAAAGAAGAATTAAAAGCACGCATTACCGTGCCGATGCGTCAGATTGCAGGCATTCTCGGTGAAGAAATGCTCGCTCTTGACCCTATGATGAACACAATTCCTACGAAAATGGTGTCAAGAATCCGCAGAGACACAAGATTCACCAAGGATAAATCGCTCTACCGTGAAAACATCTGGATAATGTTTATGCGCGATAAGCATCAGTGGAGAGGATATCCCTGTATGTGGTTTGAGGTTACTCCCACTTCATACAGCCTCGGTGTCGGTATCTACGGCAGTGAGCCCGGTCTTATGGCGGTATACCGCAAGGCTCTGCGTGAAAAGAGCGAGGAATTCATCAGAGCGGCAATCAGCTGTGAGAAAACAGGTGCAAAATTCTACTCCACTCCCTATAAACGCGGTTTTGCGGATTGCCCGATGGGTCTTGAGGAATACTATAATTCAAAAGATATATGCTTTATCGGCGGCTCGGGAAATCTCGAAGACCTCGAAAGTGAGAAAATTATCGGTATCCTTCGCAAAGCCTATAAAGCTTATGCTCCTATGTATAAATTTTTGCTTGAAATTTCCGACGATTATTTTTCCAAGGAGGAGTAATAATGGATTATTCACGCTTTAAAAGCGGCAGTGATATCAGAGGCTATGCTCTCGGTGACGAATCAAATCCACTTTATATGAGCGACGGCATGGTTATGCGCTGTGCATCTTCGTTTGCCGATTGGCTGAAAGCAAAAACAGGCAAAGAAAAAATCTGCGTTTCGGTCGGTCACGACAGCCGACTTTCCGCAGAAAGAATAAAAAACGCAGTCATCAAAGCTCTTACCTCAAACGGAGTTTCCGTGCTTGATTGCTCACTGAGCTCAACCCCCGCAATGTTTATGACTACGGTTGAAACAGAATGTGACGGTGCCGTGCAGATTACCGCAAGCCATCACCCCAAAGACAGAAACGGTCTTAAATTCTTTACACGTGACGGAGGTCTTGACGGCAGCGATATTGCGGATATTCTTAAGTCTGCCGCCGAAGCTGACCCTCTCGGCAAAGAAACGGCAGAATGCAAAAAGATTGATTTTATGAAACGCTACGCCGAAATTCTCCGCAATATGATAATTGACGGCGTTGACGATAAAACAGACCGACTTCATCCGCTTAAGGGAATGAAAATTGTTGTTGATGCGGGCAACGGTGTCGGCGGTTTCTATGCAACCGACGTGCTTGAGCCTCTCGGTGCAGATATTGGCGGCAGCGTCTATCTTGACCCCGACGGCAACTTCCCCAATCACGCACCCAACCCCGAAAACGCACAGGCTATGAAGTGCGTATCGGAGGCAACTAAAAATGCCGATGCGGATTTTGGAGTTATATTTGATACCGACGTTGACAGAGCCGCTTGCGTTGGCAAGGGCGGATTTGAAATCAACAGAAACCGTCTTGTTGCTCTTGCTTCAAAAATTGCTCTCAAAAACTGCCCCGAAGGTACGATTGTTACTGACAGCGTAACCTCCGACGGTCTTGCAGAATTCATAAAGGCAAATGGCGGTGTTCATTTGCGATTCAAGAGAGGCTACAGAAACGTTATCAATAAACAGATTGAACTTGAAAAATCGGGCGCAAAATCTCCCCTTGCCATGGAAACCTCGGGACACGCCGCTTTCAGCGAAAACTATTATCTTGACGACGGCGCTTATCTTATCACAAAGCTTATTATTGAAGCCGCTTCTCTTTCAAAGCAAGGTATGAGCCTCGAAGACCTTATCGCTGATTTGAAAGAGCCCGCAGAAGAAAAGGAGCTCCGTTTTAAAATTCTCTGCAATAACTTCAGACCCGAAGGCGAAAAAATCATTGCACTTTTTGAAAATGAAGCCACAAGCCACGAAGGCTGGAAAGCCTGCGACGATAATCACGAGGGCATACGCATAAATACCGATAAGAATAACGGCAACGGCTGGTTTTTGCTCCGTCTGAGTGTCCACGACCCGATAATCGTCCTCAACACGGAAAGCGATGAAATCGGTGGCACTCTCAGAATGGCAAAGGATGTTTTAAAAGTGATTTCAAATGCTGAAAATATTGATATTCTTGATATTTCGGCTCTTGAAACCTTTTGCAAATAAATAAAAGAAAGGGAAATAAATATGATTGACAAAATTATTGCCGCATTTTTCAGCGTAGTTACGTTCATTCTCTCGTTTTTCTACACACCCTCAACCATTACGCCCGTTAACCCCGAGACTATGCCCGAGGCTTCAATCGAGCAGACGGTTACGGTTATGACTTATAATATTTATATGGGCGGCACAGGTGAAAAATCCCCCGAAAACAGAGCTCCCCTTATCCTCGAAAACATTACAAAATATTCTCCCGATTCATTCGGTATGCAGGAAGTTACCGAGGATTGGTATGAAATGCTTAAAGAAATGTTTCCCGATTACGGCTACGTAGGTGTTGGCAGAGATAAGGATTTAGGCGGCGAAGCAAGCCCGATTTTCTATAAAAAGGATAAATACGAGCTTCTTGACGGCGGCACATTCTGGCTTTCAAAAACTCCCGAAAAGCCCTCAAAAGGCTGGGATGCAATGTTTAACAGAGTCTGCACCTATGCCGTGCTCAAAGATAAAGAAACAGGCTTCACTTACGCACATTTCAACGCTCACTTTGACCACCTCGGCGTTATTGCAAGACAGGAATCCGTTGCGGTTGTAACCGCAAAGATTGCCGAAATCGCTCCGAATATGCCCGTTGTTTTTACAGGCGACCTTAACGAAAACCAGGAAAGCGATATGTATTCGGCAGTTATTGAAAGCGGATTCAAGGATTCAAGAGTGCTTTCAGGCTCTGTTGATAACGATGGCACTTTCCACGGTTATTCAGACCTTACAGCCAAGAAGCTTCCCATTGACTATATCTTTGTTAACGCATTTGCAAAATCCGTTAACAGCTACGCCGTTGACCGCAATCAGCTCAACGGTATTTACCCCTCCGACCATCATCCCGTAATTTCGGAAATCACGCTCTTCAACTGAAAGGAAGCCTTGTATGACCAACATAATTTATCAGGTTTTGTTTAAACCGATTTTTGCACTCATCACCGCAATTGTGGCTCTTTTCACTTCATCCACAGTTTCTCCCGTAACGCCCGTTGAGCCCTCTTCCCCCATTGCGAGCGTTAACCCTAACCCCATTGCGGAAAGCGTTTTAACGCAGGATTTAACCGTTATGAGCTACAACCTCAAGATTTCGGGCGACGGACTGCTTTCCGTTGAAAACAGAGCCCCCAAGGTTATTCAGCTTATCAAAAAGCACGGTGCGGATTCCGTAGGTGTACAGGAAGCTGATAAAAAATGGACCGATTTGCTTGAAGCAGGCCTTACCGACTACGCAAGAGTCGGCACTTACAGAGACGACGGCGTTGAAAAGGGTGAATCAAGCTCGATTTTCTATCTCAAGGATAAGTATGAATTAATCGATTCGGGCGATTTCTGGCTTTCCGAAACTCCCGACGTACCCTCTCTCGGCTGGGATTCATACGATTGTTTCAGAATCTGCACCTATGCGATTCTCAGGAACAAAGAAACAGGCTTCACCTACGCACATTTCAACGCTCATTTTGACAACGTCGGTACGGTTGCCAAAACCGAATCAATTGTCCTTATAACGAAAAGAATAGCAGAAATCGCCCCCGACATCCCCGTTGTTTTAACAGGCGATTTCAACTTCCGCGAAAGCTCATATAACTATGATTATCTGCTTGAAAGCGGTCTCAAAGACACAAAACAGCTTGCCGAAAAATCAGAAACAGGCAACACCTATCACGGTCACAGTCCCGTAATTCCCAACGACGAGCCCATCGATTACATTATGGTTAACGGATACGTAAAATCCGTTGCATCTTATGAAATTGACGATAGCGTAATCGGCTTTATCTGGCCCTCTGACCACTATCCCATTGTTTCGAAGTTCACACTTTTTAACGGAGGTAACAACTGATGTACAGAATTTTATCATTTAACCTTCTTTGCGCAGGCAAAGAAAACAACTGGTGGGAAAACAGAATCTCCAGAGTAGTTTCAATCATCAAAGAAGCAAAGCCTTCTTCTTTCGGCGTTCAGGAGGCTCATATCGGCTGGATGAACGCTCTTTGTGAAAATCTGCCCGAATATGATTACGTCGGCGTAGGCAGAGAAGACGGCAAGGAAGACGGCGAATTTGCGGCTGTTTTCTATCTCAAAGAAAAGTTCACTGCAAGCGACAGCGGCAATTTCTGGATTTCAGAAACACCCGAAGTGCCTTCAAAAAGCTGGGATTCAGCCTGCACAAGAATGGCAACTTACGTTAAACTCACTGATAAAGAAACAGGCAGCGAATATATCCATTTCAACACTCATCTTGATCACGTCGGCAGAATCGCACAGGTTAACGGCGCAAAGATGATTCAGGAAAAAGCGGCTTCTTTCGGCGGCGTTCCCGTTGTTTGCACAGGCGATTTCAACGTATTCCAGGGTTCCGACTGCTACCTCACGATGGTAAGCGAAAATATGGGCGATACCAGAATGATGGCTCCCGACAGCGACGACTGTTACACTTTCCACGCTTTCAACCCCGAAAAATACAAAGAAATCATCGACTTTGTTTTTGTTGACAAAGCAACGGTCAAACCTGTTAATTTCAAAGTTATCAATAAGCTTGTTGACGGCGAATACTATTCCGACCACAACGCTGTTTACGCCGATATCGAACTGATATAATATAATTAAGCATAAAAAAGCACGGTGCCTCGAACGAAGCACCGTGCTTTTATTTATACTTTTTCTCTGTATTTCTTGCGTGCATATCGGAATATAACGTAAGCAACACAAATCAGCACGAATATGCCGATGTAGGTTACGTATTTCCACGCTTCGGGTGTCATATTAAGACCGCTCGACGAAGTTCCGAGTTCACCGTCGCCAAAGAAGAAATCATAGTTACCCGAATCAGACGGGATGTAATTCTTGACGTCGTCCCAAAGGGTACTCATCAGCTTGAGCGTTTCGGGCGAGAGATTGCGGAAAAGCTGAGTTTTGAATTTACCTTCTTCGGGATAAAGAACTTCATTATTATAGTAAGTATACTCGGGATTGTTGAAAACCTCTGTGTGAGGACTTGCATAGCAGATATATTCAGCGTTTGCAAGAGCGATTTCGGGCTCAAGCATAAAGTTGATATAAAGCTCTGCGGCAAGCTTATTCTGTGCATCTTTTAAAATACACATCGAGTCAACGAAATAGTTAACGCCCTCTTCGGGGTAAACAAGAGCAAGGTCGGGGTTGTTTTCGCTCATCGAGAGGAAATCGCCCGCATAATAAGGTGCAAGTGCAGCCTCGCCGGCTTCCATCTTATTGAAAATCTCGTCACTTACGTAGCTGGGATTAACAATCTTCTGCTCTTTAAGAAGCTCTGCGGCAACTTTCCAGGCTGCAACGGATTCCATATTGTAATCCATACCGAGAACGCTCTGTGCAATCGCAAAAGCGTCTCTGGGGTTGTTGAACATCAGAATACTGCCTGTATACT
>JAZQKN010000103.1:0-5119 GCA_045542175.1 Acutalibacteraceae bacterium
CGCTCGGAAGAAGCAGCATCCAGTAAACACCGAATCCCGCACCGCTCAGGCTCGCGACCTCTTTGTAAGGGATATAATTCCCCTTTGCAGGCTCGTGCCAATATTGCTTCACGTTGGCTATTATGCCTTTGATTTTTGAAAACACGCCCGTTTTGCTGTTCACATTCAAAACCTCGCTTATAATAACTTTTATGATTCATTAAGATATTATCATATTTCGGGATTTTTGTAAACAAAAAGTATTTACGTTACATTTATTCCTACGATTCATTGACCGTTTTGCCCGTAATATGCTCGGGACGCAGCTCGTAACACAGCGTTGCATTCCCGAAATTCCGTATTTCGGCAATCCTTTCCGAAGAAAGGCTCTGCTTCTTTCTTGAAACTTCTCTGAACATAAAACTCACCTCTGTAAAGCGGATTTATTTCTTTTCTTCCGCTTCTCTTTTCTTATCCAGCTTATAATTTCTGAAATAAATGCACAAATCCGTTCCGACCATAATCAGATTGAGAGCGTAAAAGAAAAGCACGTACCATTTTGAAGAAAATGACAGCATATACGATTCGTTCAGCAGCTTTGAAACAATGCCCGCAACGTATCCGAAGAAAATAAGGCACAGAAAGCCGAGGCTTTTGCCTTTTACGGTCCTTGCCTTATATGACTTGATAACGTTGAGCGGCCAGGAAGCACCGAAGCTGACAATCATAATTACCTCTAAAATCTCTGACACAATAATCTTCCTTCCCTGATAATTCAACCTCATTGATTATAACACATTGAATATAAAAAATCTACATATAGAAAGCAGACGGCATCAAACCGCCTGCTTTTTTGAAAACAAATTATTTCTCAATTACAAGGTCACTATCCGGCCGATATTCAATAGCATTATAAAAAGCTCCCGGTTTCTTGTTGCCGTTAAGATAAACAATGTAAACCGGATCGCCTTCAATGGCAAAAGGAAAGTTCAGTTTCAAAGTCTCGCCGTTTGAAAAGCTGTGAGTATACGTTTTTCCGATAACGTTACCGTCGCCGTCCTCGTTTTCCATTTCCTCACGTCCGGTGCAGGTTGCTTTTATGATTTTATACTCTCCTGCTCTTATTGCCTTACGGTTTTTAATGCTCAGACGGATTTTATTCACGCCGAAATACGTTAAAACACCCCACACAGGCAATGCGATTGCCGCCATTATAACGTTACCGCTGCCGATTCCGAAGATACCGAAAAGAAGACCGTATAAAGATAAAAACAGCAAGAAACCGCCCAGCACCGTTTTTCCTGTGCAATTCTGGGATTCCAATCGGGTTTCTATCATTCCCTTGGTGAGCGTTGTCTTATTACTGTCGATTTCAGAAAATCTGAATTCTTCGGATGATTCGGGTGCTGAATTGTCGCCGGATTCGTCTGCAGATTTTTCATCACGTCTCTTTTTTTGTAATAACAGCAATCTCTCCAGAGTCTGACTGTCAAACAAACGGGCGTCCAATTCATCGGCGTTCATATAAGCTTCGAGCAAAAAGCTGTCGTTCTCTTTGATTTTTTCAATATAATTCTCATTGAGAAACATACCCACCTGACCGTCTCCCGATCTTTCATAGTGAAAAATCAAATAGATATCATCGTCCGTTTTGCAGATGGAGAGAGTATCCGTGAAATAGATTTCCTCCATTATCTTCGCCTCAAAATAAAGCTTCATATCTTTTTCGAAGGCTTCTCTTCTGGATTTGTTAAGAGCATAAAGCTCCTGCGAAATCACCTGCGGATCGTTGATAACGGCGGAAAACTTGCTTTTCGGTACGACCTCTACGTTAAAAAGTCCTGATGCCAGGAAATTCAGCGACACAACCTTGCGGGGCTCGAGCGTTACGGCTTCCATATTATGAACAATAATATAATTCTTTTTGTAAGGGATATAATAGCCTAAACTGAAAAAAGCCATAATAGACGGCGCATAGGCATAAACATTCTGCTCAAAAAGTGTACAAGGGGTTACGGAGCCATCAGGGAGTGTAATCTGAACCGTACCGATATACCTTGTTTTTTCTTTTGAGCTGACAGAAATCATTATCTGGTAGAAACCGATGCACACAATCACTGCGCTGACTGTCGGAAGAATGTTTCCGAAACAAAATCCCAAAAAAACAACTGCAAGACCAAGAAGAAATCTGTTGCGTTTTTTTGAATAAAAATCCCCGAATTTTTCAATAAAGCTTTTCTTGTATTGCTGTTCCATATAATCTCATCCCATCTGCAGTAAATCTCAAAAATATAATATCGCATTCCACCCTAAAATGCAAGAACTTCAGATAATTAAAGGGTACGGGACATTCTCTTAAACCCAGCCTATGATTGATACCCATAAACATTTTTATAACACACTATCAAATGTACGGACAATCATCATTTTTAAACTCCCTGAGAAGTTCAAAAAAGCAGCGGAGCAACCTGCGCTCCGCTGTACGATATATTATTTATCAACGTATACGTAACCTGCTCCGCCGCAGATGCTGCAATCGTTCCATTTTGCGCAATCCTGATAAACCTGCCACACTTTGCCGTTAGGGGTTTGATAGTCTACTTTTCGGCTTCCGCGTCCGCCACATAAGGCACAGGGAAATTTTCCGTCTCCGCCGCAAGTCTTACAGTCAGTTTTGCAGGATTCCTTGTATTTTTCCATTTCAGCCTTCTTCGTTTCAACGGCATCTGCATTTTTAACGCGATTTTTCACAAATTCAGGTGCACCGTTTAACATTGATTCAGCCTTCAGAATTTTGTTCTCTGAATCAAGTCTGATATCTTTTGCGGCAGGAAGAGCGTCGATAGCCGCTTCGATTTCTGCAACGGCAGCATCCTCCAGCTTCATATATTCAGCGCAGTAAGAATCGAACTTTGCGGTGTTTTCAAGTAACGCAAGGTCATCGGGAGATAAAGCGTCCATCTGCTCCCGAATCATTCGGATTGCCTCACCCGATGCTATCGAAACCTTCTGTTTGCTCAGATAAAGAATGCTTTCGTCTATATTTTTCACCGCCCCTGACTGGCATCCTGCCATCATAAGAACAGCCATTAGAATTATAGCTAAAAAAGTGAAACGTTTCATTGATATTATCCTCTCAATTCTTTTTGATAATAATACGTTTACAGAATATCAACAGCGCCTTGTTCAATCAGAAAAGATATCTGTGATAATCTTATTTCACGCGTTTGTATGTACATTCCGATTTTGTGCCGTCTTTGTATTCGATTGTAATTTTAAGTGTATCGGTATTTTCCACGGTTACGGATGCCTGTCCGCTAAAGGATTTGCTTGAGCCCGTAAAATATGCCGAGTCGGTTTCTTTATCATATCCTCGGGTTGAATGGTTGTAACCGCCGATTTCGAGAAGTTCTTTTTTCTGATATTTTACGTGAACTGAGAATGCGCGCATATACCAGTTTTCAGGCGAGATTTCCGTTGTTATTGTTTTGCATTCAAACGGACTGTCGCTGAAAGCAGAACAAACGGTTGCATCGCCGGAAACGTACTCCCATTCCGATTTACCGACCAGCACAAACATATGAAGCTGATCCACCAGCCCTTCGGCTTTGCGATATTTGTGCTCCTCGAGTACTTTTATAGCACTTTCAGCATAATCTTTTGTCATTTTTTTGTTGCCGTTTATTGCATCAATGTTATTATTTTCGGAATAGAGCTGTTGGATTATTGCTTTGCTGTCGCCGTAACCGTCAAGCTCACCAAGAAGGTCAATTGCATCGTCGTATTCTTTTTCGGCAATGTAATCCAGAGCTTTGTTATACATTCCGATACGCGACAACTCGAGCATTACGGGACTGCTTCTGTAATCACCGAGATTAGTAAATGCGTAAATCGCATCCTGATAAGAACCGTTGTCTAAATCTGACTTTGCGCTTTCATATCTCATATTCTTATTGATAGCATCGTATGCAATAAAACCTGCTATAACGGCAATAACAAGAGAAACAAGAACCGCAACGGCGATTATTTTAAACTTTTTACTTGTTTTTCCGTTCATCGGAATCTCCTGATTATTCTCTGATGACTGTTCGGTTAAATTTTCGTAGCTGTTAACCATAATTTCTTCCTCCTCGAAATCATATAAAAATGATTATAACACAGTATGCTGCCGTATTCAAGCACATTAACAAGAAATGCAAAATGCGATGTCGTTTGCACAAAAAGGCCATTACTGTTGCTTATCAATAAAAGTTTCAGTTATTGTATTGCATTTTAATATAAGGATCATCTTTCGGTTCTGTTTTTTCTCACACGATACTTTCCATAAATGCAATAACCTCCGAAAATAAACGGAGATTATTGAGGTATAAATTCGTTTTTTTAAATCAGCCTGTTATGATTTCTGAAAAATCAAATATAACCTTCCAGGCTCCTTTGTTATAATTGATTGTAAGCTCGTTATCTGTATGAGCATAAACAAGAGCTGTTGAGGTTTACATCACTGCTATAGTAGCGTACACCTGTGAGTCTTTCTCAATGTAAAACCCTACCGCTTCACCGCGACCGATTTTTTCTTTTTGCTTAACTCCGTTAATGAATAAAGTAGCTTTAAAAATCGTCGAGGTATCGGGAATAAATTTAACTATCACATTACCTGCCAAATTTCAGATCATTTCTATAACAAATACCGTTTCATTTGTTTATTTTTGGAATATAATAAGTATATCACATATACAGGGTGATTTCAATATTATAACAAATAAATCTATGTTTACCAACAGATTTGCTCATAAACATGGAGTTTGAGCAATCCGAATGACGGAGCTGACTCGCGCGCCTGCGGGCGCTTGGTCGCTCGCGGTCACAACGGTCCACCGGACTGTTGCTCTGTACCGCTCGTCCTTCAAGTCTCCGACCTGAACCCACGGCTACCGAGAAAAATACAGTCGCCTTGCTTGGAGCGCTTCGCAATTCTCCTTGTTTTTCTTCCTCCGCCTCGCTTTTTCCGCCCCGGCGGCGCTCGGCTCCGTCACCTGGTCCCTCACGTTGCTCTATGACTTGCAAGAGACCGTAGATTCAGCTCCATAAAAATCAAAAAAGACAAGGCATTCTTCGAATACCTTGTCTTTTTGAATTATAA
>JAZQKN010000104.1:0-6382 GCA_045542175.1 Acutalibacteraceae bacterium
ATAGTCAAGTCCGCTTGCTACGGAATATACGGGAGCGGGCTCACCGTTTTCATCCTTAAGCATAATACTGTTAAAGCCGTGCATTACGCCCTCTGTGCCGTACTTAAGGCTTGCGGCGTGGTCGCCCAGCTTAGGTCCGCGTCCGAGGGGCTCGATGCCGTAGATATCAACGGGATCGTTAAGGAAGCCTGCGAAAAGACCCGCCGCGTTTGAGCCGCCGCCTACACAGGCAACGATTGATGAGGGCAGATGACCTGTCATTTCGATAAACTGCTCTCTTGCTTCAATGCCTACAACGCTCTGGAAATCGCGTACCATCATCGGGAAGGGATGGGGGCCGAGCACCGAGCCGATGCAGTAGATAGAATCCTTGTATTCCTTGCTGTATGCGTCGAAAGCGGCGTGAACAGCTTCTTTGAGAGTCTGAAGACCGTGAGTAACCTCAACAACGTTTGCACCGAGAATCTTCATTCTTGCAACGTTGGGAGCCTGCTTTTTAATGTCAACAGAGCCCATATAGATATCACATTCAAGTCCGAAATATGCTGCTGCGGTTGCAAGAGCAACGCCGTGCTGACCTGCACCTGTTTCGGCAATAACCTTTTTCTTGCCCATATACTTTGCAAGAAGCGCTTCGCCCATGCAGTGGTTGAGCTTGTGAGCGCCCGAATGGTTAAGGTCCTCACGCTTTGCATAAAGCTGTACCTTGCCGCCGAGAGCGTCCGAAAGTCTTTCAAGGTGAGTTACGGGAGTGGGTCTGCCCTGAAACTCCTTGCGGATTCTGCGAAGCTCTGCGATGAATTTTCTTGACTGGCAGATTGAATAATAAGCTTCTGTGATTTCAGCCATGGCAGCCTTGAGTTTATCGTCGATATAAACGCCGCCGTATTTGCCGAAATAACCGTCTTTATCGGGGTAGTTGTTAAAATAAGTGTCGAAATTAATGCCGTTAACTATCATTGATTTTGCCTCCTAATTTTTTCTGTGCAAGGGCAAATAAAAAGTCCCTGACAGAGTTGTATTGTCTGTCAAGGACGAATAATCATTATCCGCGGTGCCACCTTGATTTCACGGAAAACCCGTGCTCTTAGCAGGATACCTACATATCCTCGGCAACTGACGTATGCCAACACGTTGCAGAATACTTTGCTTTCGCATTTCACTGCACCCTCAGCGGTCCATTTGACAACTTGTTTCTTGCCTGATTCTCAGCGTTGCAGGCTCTCTGTAAAGGCATAATTGCCGTTATCTCCGCTTCAACGGTTTGGTTATTTAATTGTTTAGAATTATAGCACACGCAATTTTGCTTGTCAACAAGAAAATTAAACCGATTCAACGAATCTTAAGAATGCGGCTTTACCTTCTTCCGTACGTTTATAAACACCTGCGTGTTCAAGTACGGTTGCGAAAACCTTGCCCACTTCAGCTTCAAGAATGCCCATAACGTTTTCTTCATTGATGTTGCCGTTTTCGGCAATTATCTGCTCCGCCCAGTCTGCGTGGCTTGCTGTGAGTTCATTTGCGCGAAGGTCTTTGCCGTTGACGATTGCGTCGGCGAGGGCTTCAAGCTCGGGCTTGAGTCTGGGAGGAAGCACGGCAAGACCCATAACTTCAATAAGACCGATGTTTTCTTTCTTTATGTGGTGAAGCTCTGCGTGGGGGTGGTAAACGCCGAGAGGATGCTCTTCGGTTGTGATGTTGTTGCGAAGAACAAGGTCAAGCTCGTATTTACTGCCTCTGCGTCTTGCGATGGGAGTGATTGTGTTGTGGGGAGTGCCTTCCGTTTCAGCAAAGATGAAAGCGTCTTCATCCGTATAGCCTCTCCAGGCGGTGAGAATCTTATCGGCAAGGTCTGCGATTCTTTCGGGCGAATCGCTCTGGAGTCTGATTGTTGACATAGGCCATTTAACAAGACCTGCGTCAATATCTTCATATCCTTTGAAGCTTACCTTTGTTTCGATGGGAGCTCTTTCCATTGCGAATTCATATCTGCCGCCCTGGAAATGCTCGTGGCTGAGAATTGAGCCGCCTACGATGGGAAGGTCTGCGTTTGAGCCGATGAAATAGTGGGGGAAAATGCCTGTGAATTCAAGAAGCTTTGAAAAAGCCGCTTTGTCAATTTTCATCGGAGTGTGCTTGCTGTTGAAAACAATGCAGTGCTCGTTATAGTAAACGTAGGGTGAATACTGCATAAACCAGGGTGAATTATCTATTGTGATGGGGATAATTCTGTGATTCTGTCTTGCGGGGAAATCAACTCTGCCCGCATAGCCTTCGTTTTCTCTGCAAAGCATACACTTGGGATAGCCCGACTGCGGAGCATTCTTTGCCGCGGCAATAGCCTTGGGGTCTTTTTCAGGCTTTGAAAGGTTAACGGTGATATCGATGGTGCCGTATTCGCCCGTCTGCTGCCATTTGAGGATTTTTGCAATTCTGTCACGGCGGATGTAGTTTGTGTCGCCGCTGAGTTTATAATAATAATCGGTTGCCTTTTCGGGTGATTCACCGTAAAGAGCGTTGAATTCTCTGATAACCTCGGAGGGTCTGGGAGTGAGCACACCCATAACGGCGGTGTCAAAAAGGTCTCTGTATGTAATTGAATCTTCGATTATTCCGTTTTCTGCGGCGTAATCGCAAATCTTATCAAGTATTTCGTTGATTTCGCCTTGTGCCTCGTCGCACTCGGTGTCAAACGCATCCTTTTTGAGCATAGCGTTGATTAAATTTGTGCAGTAAACCTTGTCGCTTTCTTCAATCATACCGTTTTTTGCGGCATATGAAACCAAAGCTTTGATATATGAATCAACCATAATAACAACTTCCTTTATTTTCATTTATTTTATTATATACATTTTATTTGCAGTGTGCAAGAGATAATTTACTAAAAACTGTGCCGATAATTGTTTACAGGAAAATTTTTGCATTTTAGTATTTACTTTTTGCGTTTCGTGTGTTAAAATATTAAAGTGTAAAAGCGGAAAGGACGGCTTTAATTATGAGCGATAAAATCAAAGATAAGAACGTTGACTTTTTATTTGAGGCAATTCTTAATCTTCAGACAATGGAAGAATGCTATGCGTTTTTTGATGACCTTTGCACCGTTCAGGAAATCAAGGCAATTTCCCAGAGAATCGTTGTTGCAAAAATGCTCCGCGATAAGAAGGTTTACAGCGATATCGTAAGCGAAACAGGTGCAAGCACCGCAACAATCAGCAGAGTTAACCGTTCTCTCCAGTATGGCAGCAACGGTTACGAAGAGATTTTCAAGAGGATGGAAGAATAATGTCTTACGATGATTTCTCCCGTTTTTATGACCTTTTAACCGATAACGTTGAGTATGAGAAGCGTGCAGATTATTTTTGCAGGCTTCTTTCAATGTGCGGCATAAACGGCGGCATAATGCTTGACCTTGCCTGCGGTACGGGCAGCATTTCCGTTGCGATGGCTAAAAGAGGCTTTGACGTAATCGGTGTGGATTCAAGCATAGGTATGCTCAATGCGGCGCGCCGCAAGGCTTTTGAGAGCGGAAAGGATATTCTTCTGCTCAATCAGAGTATGGATGAGCTTGACCTTTTCGGTACGGTTGACTGTGCGGTCTGTGTGCTTGACAGTATAAATCACCTTGAGGATGAGCAGCAGGTGAGGGATACTTTTAAAAAGGTTTCTCTTTTTATGAATCCCGGCGGAGCCTTTGCTTTTGACGTGAATACTTTATATAAACATAAAAATATACTTGCCGATAATTGCTTTGTCTATGACATTGACGGGCTTTATTGCGTCTGGCAGAATTCTTTTAATGAAGAAGACGGTAGTGTGGATATTGATATCGACTTTTTCGAGGAAGAGGACGGCGCGTATTACAGAAGCGGTGAAAGCTTCAGTGAGCAGGCGTATGAGCTTGGGGATATAGCAAAATGGCTTGAAGAAGCAGGCTTTGAGGTTATCGGTATTTTTGACGATATGACAACCGAAAAAACAACTCCCGAAACACAAAGGGCAGTATTTTTAGCAAAGAAGAAGTGATAATATGAGCGAACTTGTTAGAATGATTTCGTCAGACGGTACACTTACCGTTATGGCTATTGATTCAACCGATATAATCAACAGAATGGAGCAGATTCATCAGACGTCTGCCGTAACCTCTGCCGCTCTCGGCAGACTTCTTACGGCGGCGTCAATGATGGGCGCAGTTCTTAAGGGCAAGGATAACAGCATAACCCTTCGTCTTAACGGCGACGGCCCTTCGGGTTCGCTTATTGCCGTTTCGGACAGTATCGGTAACGTAAGAGGTTACGTTGCAAACCCCGTTGTTGAAATTCCTCTCAATATCAAGGGCAAGCTTGACGTTGCGGGTGCCGTCGGCACAAACGGTACGCTTACCGTTATGAAAGACCTCGGAATGAAAGAGCCTTATATCGGTCAGGTGCCGATTATTTCGGGCGAAATTGCAGAAGATATAACAAGCTATTTTGCAACCAGCGAGCAGACGCCTACCGTCTGCGCTCTCGGCGTGCTTGTAAATCCCGATCTTTCAATTCAGGCGGCTGGCGGATTTATCATTCAGCTTCTTCCCACAGCGTTTGACGATACAATTGATAAGGTGGAAGAATGCATTCAGGGAATTGAATCGGTAACACAGATGCTCACGAGGGGAATGACACCCGAGGATATCTGCCGTCACGTGCTTAAAGGCTTTGAACTTGAAATTCTCGACACCTCTTCTCCCGAATATAAATGCAACTGCTCAAAGGAAAGAGTAAGCAAAGCTCTGCTTACTCTGGGCAAGGAAGAGCTTACCGAAATGGCACAGGATGAGAAGACGGAAGTAAGCTGTCATTTCTGCGATAAAAAGTATGTTTTCACTCCAAAAGAAATCCTGAAATTATGCGAAAATTGAATTAAAAAAGTTTTTTTAAAATTTTTGAAATTTTTTTAAAAAAAGGGTTGACATTTTCGTGAAAGTGGTGTATTATACAACACGTCGCTTGACGAAAGCGAAGCCCAGAACAAAATGTGGGAGCATAGCTCAGCTGGGAGAGCATCTGCCTTACAAGCAGAGGGTCACAGGTTCGAGCCCTGTTGTTCCCACCAATGGCCCGGTAGTTCAGCTGGTTAGAACGCTAGCCTGTCACGCTAGAGGTCGACGGTTCGAGCCCGTTCCGGGTCGCCAAAATGTGGCCTGTAAATTTATAATTTACAGGCTCAAATTTTGCCTCTGTAGCTCAGTTGGTAGAGCAGTGGACTGAAAATCCACGTGTCGCTGGTTCGATTCCGGCCGGAGGCACCAAAAGTTGCGGATGTAGCTCATCTGGTAGAGCGGCACCTTGCCAAGGTGGAGGTAGCGGGTTCGAGCCTCGTCATCCGCTCCATTTTTTTATATGGCGTCATAGCCAAGTGGTAAGGCAGAGGTCTGCAAAACCTTTATTCCCCAGTTCAAATCTGGGTGACGCCTCCATGATGTTCACCCACAAGTGAACCAAAGCTCGAAAACCCTTGATATATCAAGGGTTTTCAACATTTTAAGGACAATTTTTTTATTTGTATCCTCATTTAACCCCAATCACCCATTTTTGAAACTACTCGGTTTTGAACTAGTGAAATTAGTAAAAACTGAATTATTTTACACAAAAGCCCTATTTTTAAGGAAGGTAATCTTTTGAAAAAGTAGGTCTTTTTTATTACTCATTAAACCTAAAATTTATAAACAAACTTGCATAGTCGTTACATAAAAACAAAGTGTAACACTTTCTTGTAATCGTTGCAACAATTATTGTTTTGTGATATGATATACTTAATATGACTTTAATTAAATTTATAAAGAGGTGTATGAAATGTGGGAAAATGAGTGGGGAAATATACGAAATAAGCACAAGGAAATTATGAGTATGATTCCTGAGTACAATGACAAAATTGCTAATGGTGATTATTTGGAACATCATTTTTCGTTAAATGCTTCTGTATACCTTGATATTTTAGCTGCACATATTATTAATATTTTAATTGACGATGAAACTTTATATATTCCTAAGCACATTGTTTCGTACTTAGATTTGCATAAATCCAAAATTATAGATTTCGTTGAATGGAATACCAAAGATAATAATTATTTTGTAAGACAACTAAACAGTTCACAAAAAGATGACTTGTTAAAAAATTTAATAAGCGTCTGTTTTGACGAGGAACATAAAAACAATATTTGTGAAATATGTGCTCAAGACATTATTACAAATAAAAAACTTGCAAAAAAAATTAGCGAATTATTGAAATCAATATATACTGTAATCGAATTAACCATAAAAGGCGAAGAAGAATTAATAAAAAGACTATCTGCTATGCGTGCTTCTGGTGTAAGCATAATGAAAAACACAAAAATTCAAATAAA
>JAZQKN010000105.1:0-8523 GCA_045542175.1 Acutalibacteraceae bacterium
ATATTCATATCAACCACCCTTTCTGTTCAAAAATACATACTAAATGTTCGGTCAGTGATGAAATAATAACACAAGATATTGTGGTTAATCTATGTCAAATGACACAAATTAACGCAAAATACATATTTTTTAAAGAAAAAAGCGGAGCTTGAAGCTCCGCTTTAAAACTTTTTGAATTATTTTTCTTCCTTCTTCTTGTGGAAGAGAATTTTATCAACGGGGAAATAAAGGAAGAACTGGAGTGCCGAACAAACCATTGTTGCGGCATTCTTTGATGCGGCTTCCTGAAGTCCCCAGCCCATAAATACGTCTTTAAGTGTGGGGTTGAGCCATGCTGAGAAGAGGATAAGACCGATTGTGAAAGCAATGTAGATGGGAAGTGCAACAGCAATGTTTGCGCCTGAGTTGAAGGTCTTTTCTTTGTTAACAAAGAAAGCAACAATCTGAGCGATGATGTTAGCTGCGTTGCTTACGATGAAGTAGCCAAGTCCGCCGACTGCAACGGGATAAACGAATACCCACCATGCGAAAGGCTCGTTATAAAGCTCTGCAATGGGAGGAATAAGGTTAAGTGTGTTGAGAAGTACGAACTGAACGATCATTGCAAGAAGACTTACAACGATGAACTTAACAAACTGCCAGATTGTAACAAGGAGTGAACCCTTGCTTTCAGCAGCTTTATCGATCTGATTTAATTTACCCATATGTATTTTCTCCTTTACATATTAAATTCGGTTAATTATATCATAACATCACCGTTCTTGGCAAGCCAAAAATAGTGATGTTATTTTGTGCAACATTACCCAACGATTTCCATAAGAATCGGATTTGTTTCGGGTTTAGTCTGCGAAAAGGTCAGCGACGCTCTGTATTTGCTCTCTGCCTGCTCAAAAAGAGCCTCGTCGGAGCAACAAAGAGTTGCAAGCACATCGCCTTTTTTGACGGCATCACCCGTCTTTTTATTAAGGATTATGCCCGCACTCGGGTCAATTGAATCCTCTTTACGCTGTCTGCCCGCTCCGAGAGCAACGCAGACCGAGCCGACGCCCTCGGTATTCATCGCAGAAATATATCCGTCGCAATCCGCAACGATATCTCTGCTGAATTTTGCAGTTTCAAACTTGCTTATATTATAAATGTATTCGCTGTCGCCGCCCTGAAGTTTTACCATTTCGGCAAGTCTTTTAAGCGCAGAGCCGTCATCGATTTTTGATTTTGCAATTTCTTTGCACTCTTCAAAACTGCCCTTTCCTGAAATTTCAAGAAGCTTTGCGGCAAGCAGAAGTGAAATTTCAGTTAAATCCTCGGGGCCGTTGCCTTTAAGAGTTTCAACCGCCTCAATAACCTCGAGCGAGTTGCCGATATTATAACCGAGCGGTCTGTCCATATCGGTTATGAGTGCCGCAGTTTTTCTGCCCGCTCCCCTGCCGATTTCAACCATCTCTTCGGCAAGCGCACGTGCAGAGTCAATATCTTTCATAAAAGCACCGCTGCCGCATTTAACGTCAAGTACGATGCAGTCCGCTCCGCCCGCAAGCTTTTTACTCATTATGCTTGAAGCAATCAGCGGAATATTATCAACGGTTTCTGTAACGTCACGCAGGCTGTAAAGCTTTTTATCGGCGGGACAAAGCTTGCCCGACTGACCGGCAACACAAAGTCCGCACTCGTTGACAATGGCGGTGAATTCTTCGGATTCGAGAGAAGTCCTGAAACCGGGAATAGACTCAAGCTTATCAACCGTGCCGCCTGTATGGCCAAGACCTCTGCCGCTCATTTTCGCCATTTTAATTCCGCACTCCGCAACAACGGGGGCAACGATAAGCGTTGTTTTGTCGCCTACTCCTCCTGTTGAATGCTTATCGCCTTTAACTCCGTCAATGCCCGATAAATCCGCCATATCGCCCGAATGAGCCATTGCGTTTGTGAGATTGAGAGTTTCTTCTTTGTTGAGCGAATTGAAGCATATAGCCATAAGAAGCGCCGAAAGCTGATAATCAGGCACGGTTTCGTCTGCCGCAGACTGTGCAAAGAATTCAATCTCTTCTTTTGTAAGCGGCAAGCCGTTACGCTTTTTTCGGATTATTGATTTAAAATCCATATTACACCTCACGTTTATCGAATGCCATGGGCAAAAGCTCCGAAAGAGTCATCGAAATAAAGTCCTCTTCGTTTTTTGCCATAATAATTTCAAAATCGGATTTGCAGAATTCTTTCATAACCTGTCGGCAGATTCCGCACGGTGAACAGTAATTATCAAGCGGTTTTTCCTTATCGCCGCCGACTACGGCTATTCTTTCAAACTCGGTTTCTCCTTCTGATACCGCTTTAAAAAACGCCGTTCTTTCTGCACAATTTGTTGCGGAATAGCCTGAATTTTCAATGTTACAGCCCGTATAGACGTTGCCGTTTTTACAAAGCAATGCGGCGCCTACCGCAAAGCCCGAATAGGGCGAATACGATTTTTGTCTTGCGGATAAAGCTTTATTTATAAGCTCGCTGTTATTCATTCCGCCGCCTCCAGAGCAATTTCTATCATTCTGTCAAAGGTTCTTTCCCTTTCAAGTGCCGTGCATTCCTCGCCGCCCGCAAGCGGGCAATCAGATACCGTGCAGATGCACAGAGCCTTTTTACCGCTCCTTGCGGCATTCATATAAAGAGCCGCTGCCTCCATTTCAATTGCAAGCACGCCCATCTTCTGCCATACGGCAAGGCTGTTTGCATCGTCATAGAAGGTATCGGACGAAAGGATATTACCTACAAAAGGCTTTACACCGAGCTTTTCAGCCGCCGCAACCGCATTTGTTACCGTTTCATAATCCGCAACAGGTGCAAAAGTGCCGGGCAGATTATACTGCGAAGCATAGTTACTGTTTGTGCACGCACCCAGACCGATTACAACGTCGCGAATGTGAAGCTCGGGGCTGATTGCTCCCGCTGAGCCGACACGGATAATTGTTTCAACGTCATAAAAATTAAAAAGCTCGTAAGAATAAATTCCGATAGAGGGCATACCCATTCCCGAAGCCATAACGGAAACTCTTTTGCCGTTATAATAACCCGTGTATCCCTGTACACCTCTTGTGTTGTTGACAAGCTGTGCATCTGTGAGAAATTTTTCGGCAATATACTTTGCTCTTAAAGGGTCGCCCGGCATAAGAACGGTTTTTGCAAACGCACCCTTTTCGGTTGCCGCTATATGGGGTGTCGGAAGCTTGCTCATAAAATCACCTCAATATCCCTGTACTTCCTGATTTTTTACGATTTTAACAATTGCGCTTGTACCGAGTCTTTCACAGCCGAGATTGAGATAATCCTCGGCATCTTCAAGAGAGCGGATACCGCCTGCCGCTTTCATCTTAACGTTTTCACCGATGTTTGCGGCAAAAATTTTTATATCTTCTCTCGTTGCGCCGCCTTTTGAAAAGCCTGTTGAAGTTTTGATGAAATCAGCGCCCGCTTCGGTAACGATGCGGCACATCTGAATTTTCTCTTCATCGGTAAGAAGACAGGTTTCAATAATAACTTTTAATATCTTGCCCGCACAGGCTGTTTTTACCGCCTTGATTTCGGCAAGAATTTCATCATATTTTTTATCCTTGAGCATACCGACGTTGATAACCATATCAATTTCGTCGGCTCCGTTTTCAACGGCATCAGCTGCCTCAAAAGCTTTTACCGCTGAGGTTGAATATCCGTTGGGGAAGCCGATAACCGTGCAGATTGCGAGCTTTCCGCCGACGTATTCTTTCGCCTGCTTAACGTATGAAGCGGGAATGCACACGCTTGCCGTGTCGTATTTCATACCGTCATCGCAAATTGATTTTATCTGCTCCCACGTTGCGTCAACGGCAAGCAAAGTGTGGTCGCAATGATTCAGAATCTCTGATATATTCATATTATTCACCTTTCAAAACATATTTCTCTACCATAGCCGCAACACCGTCTTCTGCATTTGAAGGTGCGGTGAAGTTTGCGGTCTGCTTACAAATATCTGCCGCGTTGCCCATTGCAAAAGAATATTTTGCAAATTCAAGCATCGGGCAATCGTTGGGCGCATCGCCGAAGGTCATAACCTCATCGGGAGTTATTCCAAGCGCATTGCAAAGTCCGTTCATTGCACTGCCCTTATCAGCACCGTTTTCGGTAACGGCGATTTCGGATTTGACCGCAGAGGTTGTCACAAGACCCATTTCTTTAACAAGCGAGAAAAGCTCATCTTTAAGATTTTCGGGCACATTGAAGGTATCCATAACCTGTACTCCGCCGCCCTTTATTGCATCATAAACACTGTCAACAAGTATAACCTGTTTCATAAATTCCTTGATGAATTCTTCGGGAAGCTGTGTATCGGCAGTGAAATTCAGAACGTTTTTCGGAACGTAAATCTTGCCATCCTTATAGATATGAAAATGAATCGGATTTGCCGTCAGGAAATCGGCAAGACGCATTGCTTTTTCTTCACAGATTGAGTTTTCATATATTGTTTTGCCGTTTTCCCTGTCATAAACCGCCGCACCGTTGCAATAAAGCACGTAGTCAACAAAGGGAATCTGCGAAACAACGCTGTCGGTAGCGTTAAGGGCTCTGCCCGTTGCGATTGCAATTTTCACGCCCTTTTTGTGAGCCTCATCCAAAGCGTGTTTTGTTCTTTCCGTTACGGTCATGTGGTCGGGCGCCATAAGTGTGCCGTCAAGGTCTGTTGCAATAAGTTTAACTGACATTTGCTTCTCCTTAAATAATATAAAATACAGTTTCAGTATATCATTGCAGAGGTTTATGTGTCAAGAACGCAGTTATAACACTTTCGGTTTTTATACATATAATGAAATTGAGGTATAAAAAATACAAGCCTCGCAGAAAGGACTGACACTTATGGCCGATTATACGGTCTATCGCCATCCGCAGAAATATATTCAGAGGCAGGAGCTTTTTTCAAAATCGGTTTCTCCCCTGCCCTCCAACTTTGCGGTTGCAATGATGTACGTGCCCATGCAGACGGATACATCAACGTTTGATGAAATGAAAGCGCTTGAATGCGGAACGTTGTTCCCCGTTCTCAACAAGCCTTTTGCAGGGAAGTGTTGCAAATGACAAACAGAGAAACCGCTCTTAAAAAGCTGAGTGCCTGCCAGTTCGCACTGTGGGAAATCCACCTCTATCTTGACACCCACCCCTGGGACCTGGCAATGGTTGAAAAACACAACAGGCTTGCCGCCAATTTCAAGCAGCTCAAAAAAGAGTTTGAAGAAAAATATTATCCGCTTACGCCCGCAAAGGCATCGGGCGTTGAATGGCTGAAAGGTCCCTGGCCATGGGAAATTGAGGAGTGTGGCTGCTGATGTTTTGTTACGAAAAGAAATTACAGTTCCCTGTTAAAATCAAAAACCCCAACCCGAAATACGCGCAGATTATCATCTCACAGTACGGCGGACCCGACGGTGAGCTCGGCGCATCGCTTCGTTATCTCAGCCAGCGCTTCGCAATGCCCTATGATGAACTCAAAGGTCTTCTGACCGACGTTGGTGTGGAAGAGCTTTCTCACCTTGAAATGATTGGTGCGATCGTTTACCAGTTAACGAGAAACCTCTCGGAAGAAGACGTTAAGAAAGCGGGCTTTGACGCCTACTTTGTTGACCACACAGCGGGCGTTTATCCCTCATCGGCAGCGGGCGTACCCTTTACCGCCGCATATATACAGAGCAAGGGAGACCTTATCACCGACCTTTCAGAAAACCTTGCCGCAGAGCAGAAAGCACGCACGACATACGACAACATTCTGCGTCTTGTTGACGACCCCGACGTCAGAGAGCCGATTAAATTTTTGCGTGCAAGAGAAATTGTTCACTTCCAGCGTTTCGGCGAAGGTCTGCGCCTTGCAACCGATAAGCTCAACGAAAAGAATTTCTACGCGTTCAACCCATCGTTTGACAAGCATTGCATTAAATAACGTTGAAGCCCACGGATTTTCTGTGGGCTTCTCTTTGTATTATCAGAGCAAAAATTCAGGTTGTTTTTTACGGTGTTTGTGATATAATTCTTACAGATAAAATTTTTATAATCCTGTGGAGGTTTTATGGCTTTTTTATTGGTTGTTATTTATATCGCGTTTATAGGTCTCGGAGTTCCCGATTCACTCATCGGCTCCGCCTGGCCGGCCATACATTCTGAAATGAACATTCCCGTTGAAGCGGTCAGCATTCTCACTTTTATTATTTCGGGCTGCACCGTTTTATCAAGTATGTACAGCGCAGGAATTCTCAACAAATTTGGAACAGCCAAAGTTACCGCTTTCAGCACGGCTATGACGGCTGCGGCTTTGCTCGGTTTCTCTTTTGCACCGTCTTTTTGGTTTATGATACCGCTTGCCGTTATTCTCGGACTCGGTGCGGGCGCAATTGACTCGGGACTTAACAATTACGTTGCTCTGCACTTTAAAGCAAGCCACATGAATTTTCTGCATTGTTTTTACGGTGTCGGAGTATCTCTCAGCCCCTATCTTATGTCACAGGCATTGAGCGATGCAGGGTGGCGAGGCGGTTACCGATATGCTTTTTACGTTCAGGCGGCAATCACGTTGCTCTTGATTGTTTCTGTTCCTATGTGGAAGAAATCATCATCTGCCGAAGAAAGCGAAGAAGAAAACAGTGTAAACCTCACTTTTTTTCAAATGGCAAAAATGCCCGAAGTCCGTCAGGTATGGGTTATTATGCTTGCAACGAACGCAATCGAATATGCCTGCGGAGTCTGGGGAAGTACATATCTTGTTTCTGAAAAGGGATTTGAAGCAAAACACGGAGCTCTTGCGCTGACCGTATATTACGTCGGAATGTCGATAGGACGTTTTGTTTCGGGCTTGCTTTCCGATAAAATCAGCACCTGGAAACGCATTGGTATCGGCACAATAATTCTCGCCCCTGCAATTGCAATTATGCTTCTTCCCTTGCACGGTGCTGTTACCGTTGTCGGTTTATTCCTTGTAGGCTTGGGCAACGGCTCGATTTATCCTAATATGATTCATCTTACACCTCACAATTTCGGCAAAGATGTTTCGCAATCAATTATGGGATCGCAGATAGCATTTGCATATATCGGCGTTATGCTTGCACCGCCTGCGGTCAGTCTGATAAGCGGACTTTTCGGAATAAAAATTTATCCGATTCTGCTTGCAGTACTCTACATAATAATGGTTATTGCTCTCAGGAGCTTTATTAACAGACTTAAAAAGCAGAATAAATACAACACCAATATCTGAATTTCAAGGATAAACACAAATGAACAATAGATTTGATATAAACAGTTTCATATCTCCCGACGTTTTTCACTCCCCCGTTTACGTCTGGGTGTGGAATGACGTCTGCACCCGCGAAATCATTGATAATCAGCTTGCGGAAATGCAGAATCTCGGCATAAGAGCATTTTATATTCTTCCCGAGCCGAAGAATTTCCGACCCGACAGTATGCCGACCAACCTTACGCCCGAGTATCTTTCCGACGAGTTCTTCGGACTTTGTGCTTATGCCGTTCAAAAGGCAAATGAGCGCAGTATGCTTTGCTGGATTTATGATGAAGGCGGCTGGCCTTCGGGCGGTGCATGCGGAAAAGTTCTTAAGGACCGTCCCGAATATGCAAGAGAAGTGCTGAAAACAAACGAATGCAATTTCTCTTCGGGAGATATATACAAAAATTCAACACCCGACGTTCTTGCAGCATTTCTTAATAACAAAGAAATTATTGAAGAGGGATATAAATTTGTTGCCGATTCTGTTGTTACCGAATACTCAACAAAAAAAGTAATTAACGGCAATACAGATTATCCCGATTTACTAAACGTTGCCGCAACGGAATACTTTATTGAAATCACGCACGAAAAGTATGCGTCCGCAATGAAAAATGCTCTCGGTAAAAGCGTTACGTCTGTATTCACAGACGAGCCGAAAGCACCGTCATCAGCTTATAACAAAGTGCTTGCGGAGAAATACAAATTAACTTACGGTGAATCAGTTTTGCCGTATCTGCCGCTGATTGCAGGTAAGACGACACCGACTGAAGAAAACGTTCATATACTGCACCGTTGGTACGATTTATGCAGCAGAATGTTCTGCGATAATTTTCTTCTGCCGTGCAAAAAATGGGCAAATGATCACGGTATGTCTTTTACGGGTCATCTGGATAAAGATCACGATCCCCTCGGCTGTATGCAAGGCGGCGGAAGTTTCAATCTTATGCGTGCTCTTCGCTGCTTTGATATTCCGGGAATTGATATTATATGGCGTCAGCTTTATCCCGAAAATAAAACCGAAAAGAAAAACGATATGAACGGCTACAACGGATTTTTCCCGAGATATGCTTCATCTGCTGCCGTTCAGAACGGCACAAAGTTTGCATTGAGTGAAATCTTCGGCGTTGCAGGAGCTGCAATGACTTATGATACAATGCGTTATACCGTCGGATATCAGGCTGTGCGCGGAATTAACATATTCAACCCGTTCAACTTCCCTCTCGGGAGAAAGGGGCAGCTTC
>JAZQKN010000106.1:0-3633 GCA_045542175.1 Acutalibacteraceae bacterium
ATCATGTGCTTCATATAAGGAGTCCAGTCGATTCTTGATGAAACGATGAATGTGTTGGGGCAAGCTGACTGTGTGCTGCCGTTGTATGAAACGTTGGGGATACCTGCTGTTTCGCAAGCTGTGGGAGCACCCCATGAGTCAGCGTGCTGGCTGATAAGCTTACAACCGTTGTTGATAAGAGCTGTAGCAGCTTCTTTTTCAGCAGCTTCGTTATACCATGAACCTGTGAACTGAACTTCCATTGTAACTGTGGGGCAAACTGACTTTGCGCCGAGATAGAATGATGTGTAACCTGAAATAACTTCAGCGTAGGTGAAAGCACCAACGTAACCCATCTTAGCTTCTTCAGCTGTGAATTTGCCTGCAGCGATCATTTCGTTGAGCTTCATACCTGCTGCAACACCTGCAAGGTATCTGCCTTCGTAGATTGATGCGAAAGCGTTGCTGAAGTTATCAAGACCTTCTGTGTGAGCTCTTGTGCCTGTAGCGTGGCAGAACTGAACGTCGGGATATTCCTTTGCAACTTCGATCATATAGCTTTCGTGGCCGAAGCTGTCAGCGAAGATAATGTCACAGCCCTGATCGATAAGGTCTTCAGCTGCTTCCTGGCACTTTGCGCTTTCGGGAATGTTTGTTTTCATGATGTACTCAACGCCGAGTTCTTCACAAGCTGCCTTTGCAGCAACAATGAAGTTCTTGTCGTATGTTGAGTTTTCATCGTGAAGGAAGATAAAACCAACTTTAACGTCGTTTTCCTTGCCGCCATCTTTGCCTGTTTCTTTGTTACAGCCTGCAAGGCTGAATACGCATGAAACAGCGAGGATAAGCGAAAGAGCGAGTGCGAGAATTTTGGTGAGCTTTTTCATATTGATTCCTCCATAAAATAATATTATTACCCAAAGACAACCTTTCCGTCATCAATGGATTTAATAACCGCAAGTGATTCAACCCTGTAGCCGAGTGAACGCAGAGCATCACCGCCGGGCTGGAAGCCCTTTTCGATAACGATTCCGATACCTTCAACGCTTGCCTGAGCCTGGTTGAGAATGTTGATAAGACCGTGAACGGCTTTGCCGTTAGCCATAAAATCGTCGATGATAAGCACACGGTCATCTTTTGTTAAGTAATCTTTTGAAATGCCGATAGTTGTTGTTGTTCCCTTAGTAAAAGAAAAAACATCAGCTTTGTAGATGTTGTCGCCAACGTTTCGGTTAGCACCTTTCTTTGCAAAAACAACGGGCACTCCGAAATACTGAGCGGCGATGCAGGCGATACCGATTCCCGAAGCTTCAATGGTAAGAATCTTCGTAATCTTGTCGGAAGGGAAGCGTTTTCTGAATTCCTTACCGATTTCGCACAGCAAATCAACATCAATCTGATGATTGAGAAACATATCAACTTTGATAACCTCGGTGCCGATGGCTTTGCCTTCAGCAATAATTCTCTGTTTCAAAAGTTCCATTAACAGCACCTCCGTGCACTTAAAGTATTAATGAAATAAATACACAGAATATTATAATTCACATATTGTTAAAAATCAAGAAAAATTTAACTTTTTAATCGAAATATGTTTAATTTTTAAAAATAAGAAAAATTTCAGGAAATTCAATTTGTGTTTGACATTATCCGATAATGAATTATAATAGAAACAGAGTAAATTTTAGGAGTTTTTTTATGGCATTTATCAGCGTATTTGAAGTTATCGGTCCCAATATGGTGGGCCCTTCAAGCTCACATACCGCAGGTGCGGCTTCAATTGCCCGCCTTGTGTGGAAAATGATGCACGAAAAAATCGTCAGCGTTCACTTTACCCTTTATGGCTCATTCGCAAGAACTTATAAGGGACACGGTACCGACAGAGCGTTGCTCGGCGGTATGATGGGATTTAATACCGATGACGAGAGAATCCGTGATTCGTTTGAAATAGCAGAAAAAGAGGGGATTGAATTCAGCTTCACCCCCAACACCGTTGAAACCGAAACTCACCCCAACACCGTTGATATCGTTGTAACGGGCGAATCGGGCAGAGTGCTCACCGCAAGGGGAGAATCGCTCGGCGGCGGTAAGGTACAGCTGACAAGAATTAATGGTGTTAAGGTTATATTTACAGGCGAATATGATTCACTTATCGTAATTCACAAAGACCATCCGGGCGTTATTTCAAAGGTAACTGCCGTGCTCAGCCAATATAAAGCAAACATCGCTTATCTTCGTGTTTACAGAGAAACAAAGGGCGGAATAGCCTATATGATTATTGAGTCAGACGAAAGAATAACTCAGGAAATTGTTGACGAAATAGTCAAGAATCCGTTTGTTAAAGACACAATGCTTATAAGGAGATAATTTATGGATTTCACAACGGCAGAAGAACTGCTTGAAATATGCAATAAAAACGGTCAGACAATCGCAGAAGCAATGCATCTTCGCGAGGTTATTTACGGTGACCTTGACAGCGATGCGGTTGACCTTAAAATGAAAAATTCGCTCAGAATTATGCGTGAATCAGCGCACAGACCTCTTAAAGAGATAGTCCGTTCAATGGGCGGAATGATAGGCGGAGAGGCGTCAAAGCTTGAAGAAAGACGTTTGCAGGGCAAATCCATCTGCGGAAACGTACTTACCAAAGCACTTATCTATTCACAGGCGGTGCTTGAAGTCAACGCTTCAATGGGTGTTATCGTTGCCGCACCCACAGCAGGCTCTGCCGGTGTGCTTCCCGCGGTTTTGTTTTCACTCGAAGAAGAATTTGACCTTACTGAAAAGCAGCTTCTTGACGGTATGTTTACGGCGGGCGCAATCGGTTATCTGCTTATGAAAAACGCGTCTGTTTCAGGCGCCGAAGCGGGTTGTCAGGCTGAAATCGGCTCAGCGGCGGCAATGGCGGCGGCAGCTGCAGTTGAAATGATGGGCGGCACACCCGAGCAATGCCTCAATGCCGCTTCAATCACAATCAGCAATATGCTCGGCCTTGTCTGCGACCCGATTGCGGGACTTGTTGAAATGCCTTGCCAGAGCAGAAATGCGGCGGGCGCTTCAAATGCTCTTACAAGTGCGGAAATGGCACTTTCGGGCATCAAAGCTGCGGTACCGTTTACCGAAATGGCGGCTGCGATGTACAGAGTCGGCAAGGGGCTTCCCAACGAGCTTCGCGAAACAGCACTCGGCGGCTGCGCCGCAACTCCCACACGTTGTGCACTAAAATGCAAAATATTTGGATAAAAAAAGGTCGGTTCAATCCGACCTTTTATTTATAAATGAACGTCTGACAATCTAAACAAAAGAACGTAATTAAAATTCATTAAATAAAATAAAAAAACTTATTGACAAATCAAAATCTTTTTGGTATTATATCTATCGTTGCGAACGCAATAAGGGCCATTAGCTCAGTTGGTTAGAGCAACCGGCTCATAACCGGTCGGTCCGGGGTTCGAGTCCCTGATGGCCCACCACCAATTAAATATAGGGGTATAGCTCAGTTGGTAGAGCAGCGGTCTCCAAAACCGCGTGCCGAGGGTTCAAGTCCTTCTGCCCCTGCCACGAACAAGTCCTGAAACCGTTGATATATAAGGGTTTCAGGACTTTTCTTTTGCTTTTTTCAAAAATTGTTATTTTTCTAAATTAGCATCATTACCG
>JAZQKN010000107.1:0-19724 GCA_045542175.1 Acutalibacteraceae bacterium
CAACCCCCTTGTCATCTGTGTCCTCACGGATATGTTCAAGAGAGTCAAGTTCAAGCCCTTTATGAATAAATACGTCAGAGCCATCGTTGCTCCCTGCAAGAATGAAAGATGGTTCTTTGATAAGTCACTTGCTTTTGCAACAAAGCAGGCAAAGATGGCGGGTCTTGCTCATATCACTCTTCTTGACGCGGCAAACTGCGGCTTCAAGGATGACCCCATCAGCAAGGTTATGACCGAGGAAGAAAAGAGAGAAATCGTTGAGCTTACAGGCGTTAAGGAAGGCGAAACAATTTTCTTCATCTGCGACACCGTTTCAGACGTTGCAGATAAGAACGCTGGTGTTATCCGCACCTGGCTCGGTGAAGAGCTCGGCCTTATCAATAAAGATTCGTTTGAATTCTGCTTTGTTGTTGACTTCCCGATGTATGAAAGAGATGAAACAACAGATAAGATTATATTCACTCACAACCCCTTCTCAATGCCTCAGGGCGGTCTTGAAGCTCTCGAAACAATGGATCCCTGTGAAATCCTTGCATACCAGTATGACCTTGTATGTAACGGCATAGAGCTTGCTTCGGGTGCGGTAAGAAACCACAGCCCCGAAATTATGAGAAAAGCATTTGAAATTGCGGGTTACACAGAAGAAGAGGTTGAAAAGAGATTCAGCGCTCTTTACAATGCGTTCCAGTTCGGTGCTCCTCCCCACGCGGGTATGGCTCCCGGCGTTGACAGAATCGTTATGCTTCTTGCCGACACCGAAACCATCAGAGACGTTATTGCTTTCCCGCTTGACGGTACTGCTCAGGACCAGATGCTCGGAGCTCCCGGCGTTGTTACCGAGCTTCAGCTCTTTGAAGCAAACGTTGCAATCAGAGGCAAGGGCGGTGCAGTTGAGGTTTCAGGAACAGACGGTGACGATTCCGCATTCACTGCAACCGTTAACTCGGCAAAGGGCGGCGTAATGACCAAGGAAAAGTGGTTCAAGGAACTTGAAAGCGTTAACGAGCTTTCATTTGCCGACGAAGAGAAGAAGGCTATGCAGAAGATCCTTGACAATATGGGCAAGGTTGAAGCAGAACTTGAGAAAACCGCTACCGATGACGTTGAAGCAATGGTATACGTTATGCCTATGACAAACGTTTTGAGAAACGACGGCAGAAATCAGCCCTTCGCACGCAAAGACCTGCTTGAAGGTGCTCCCCAGAGCACAGACGACAGCTGGCAGGTTCCCAGACTCGTAAAGTGAGGTGCAAAAGATGTTTTATATTAACGAAATAAATGCGGCAGGTAAAATTGCCGTAGACGATACAATCCTTGTTAAAGGAACACCTGCAACCGCAGGCTCAAAAATGCTTGAAAACTTTAAACCCCTTTTCAGCGCGGAAGCAGTTGAAAGACTTGAAAAGTCAGGTTATGAAATTTCGGGCAAAACAAATGTTGGTGAATTCGGTCTTGACCTTATGGGCGAAACCTCATATTTTGAGCCCGCAACCGAAAACGGCAACCTTGTAGGTGCTGCAGCAGCTCTTGTTGCACAGGGCAAAGTTAAGGCGGCTCTGAATGTTGACCTCAACGGCGCACCCAGACGTGCAGCCGCAGTTTCGGGTGTTGATTTCATCAAACCCACCTACGGCACGGTTTCACGCTACGGTGTAATTGCCTGCGCCTGCTCAGGTGAGCAGATCGGCGTTACCGCCGCTGATGCTGAAAGCGTTAAGGAAATCCTTACCGTAATTGCAGGTCACGACAGCAAGGACGGCACAAGCCTTCCCGCTGAAAAATACGAATATTCAACAAGCGAAGACGTTTCGGCAATGAAAATCTGCGTTGCCAAGGAGCTTTACGATGCCGCGGGCGACGAAGTAAAGGCAAAGATTGATGCTTACGCAGAAAGCCTTAAAAAGCTCGGCGCAACAGTTGAAACCGTTTCACTTGACGTTGTTTCACAGGCAAAGACAGCCTGGCAGATACTTATGTCGGCTGAAACCACCAACAATCTTTCAAGATTTGACGGCGTTAAGTACGGCTACAGAACAGCCGATTATAAAAATATTGATGAGCTTTACGTGAAAAGCCGCTCCGAAGCAATGGGCTTCCTTGCAAAGGCAACAATCATTTATGGCTCCGACGTGCTTGCAAAGGCAAAGTACGAAAAGTGCTATGATAAGTCGCTCCGTATCCGCCGTATAGTTTGCGATAAGGCAAGAGAAATTCTCACAAAGTACGATGTAATTCTTGCTCCCGCTTGCTCACAGACGGGATATAAGCCCTATAACACTCTTGAAGCATTCGAAAAAGTTTTTGAGGAGAGCGTATTCACTGCAATTCCCTCAATCACAGGTATGCCCGCAATGGTAACAAAGGGTGTTCAGCTTATTGCGGATTCCTATAAAGAAAGCGTGCTTCTCAGCATTGCAAAAAGCGTGGAGGTGTAAATAATGAAATACGAACTTGTTATAGGTTTGGAAACTCACGTTGAACTTTCCACCGATTCAAAACTTTTCTGCTCCTGCGGCGGCCATTCAAGCCCCAAAGAGCCCAACGATTGCGTATGCCCCGCTTGCAGCGGTATGCCCGGTATGCTTCCCGTAACAAACAAGCACGCAATCGAGCTTGCGGTTAAGGCAGGCTTTATGCTTAACTGCAAAATCAATCAGTATACAACCTTCGATAAGAAGAGCTATTATTATCCCGACCTTCCCTGTGCATATCAGATAACACAGTGGTTCCATCCCATCTGCGTTGACGGTACGGTCGAAATCGGCGATAGAAAAATCGGCATCAAGCAGATTCACGTTGAAGAAGACGCAGGTAAGCTTGTTCACGATGAAGCTACCAACACTTCTTTTGTTGACTATAACCGCACAAGCGTTCCGCTTATCGAAATCGTAAGCCGTCCCGACTTCCGCTCATCAGACGAAGTTATCGCATATCTCAAGAAGCTTAAATCAAGCCTTCAGTTTGCGGGAATTTCAGAGTGTGAAGAGGGCGCAATGAGATGCGACGTTAATATTTCAGTTCGTCCCGAAGGCTCAAACGAGCTTGGTGTACGCTCTGAAATCAAGAATATGAGCTCACTTTCCGAAATCAAGGACGCTATCGAATTTGAAAAGGTGCGTCATATCGATGCTATCGAGCGTCACACCGAAATGCTTGTTCAGGAAACACGCCGCTGGGATGACGTTAAGAGAAGAACATTCCCTATGCGTAGCAAGGAAACTGCGGCTGATTACCGTTATTTCCCCGATCCCAACCTTATGCCCATCGTGATTGACGATGAATGGCTTGCTGAAATCAGAGCAAGTATGCCCGCAACTTCAGAAGAAAAGACTTCTCACTATGAGGCAATGGGTATCGCAACAAAGGAAGCATCCGTTCTTTCTTCGGACAGAAAGCTTTCCGATATGTTTGATACCGTTGTGGCAAGCGGCAGAAGTCCCAAGGTTGTTGCAAGCTGGATTCTTACCGAATGTATGGGTCAGATGAAGCGTCTTGAGCTTGCTTCTCTTGATATTGATGCGGCAAAGCTTTCAAGAATCATTGAGCTTGTTGAAAGCGGCGAAATCACCCGTGCGGCAGGTAAAAAGGTACTTTCGGCTGTGTTTGAAAATGACGTTGACGTTGATAAATACTGCGAAGAGAACTCTCTCAATGCAAAGATTGACGACAGCCTCATCGTTGAAACAGTACGCAAGGTGATCGCAGAAAACGAAAAGGTTGTTGCCGACTACAAGGGCGGCAAAACCAAGGCAATGCAGGCACTTTTCGGCAGCGTAATGAAAGAACTCCGCGGCAACGGTTCACCCGACGTCATCAGAGCAACTCTTGAAAAAGAGCTTAACGGCTAAAATTAAAACCCTGAACCTTTTCGGTTCAGGGTTTTTTGTTGATCAAAAAAGTATATCGTTTTTGCTGAAATTCTTTTTGCGTTTCAGATAATACGGAACGGAAACGGCAGTGAGAATTACCGTTGCCGCCGCCGCTGTGATTATTGCAATAAGCAAAACTTTATTGAGTGCCGAAATGAAAAACAGAAGAGAAACGGCGGTCTGAACAGCCGTTACGGTAACGCACAGAACAAGGAAAATCAGCGATGAAAACGATTTCATTTTAAGTCCGTGTGAAGCGGCAACAGCGCAAATCAGGTGTGCCGTTTGTGCACAGACGGTGAAAATCCCGCTTATGCGGTGCTCACTTTCCGCAAGCGAATTCAGAATTAAGAAAATTACGGCTACGTCGAAAACGATAAAAGCGGGCAGAATGAAATATGCCATAAAGCTGTTGAATTTACCCGTTTCTTTCGGCTTTGTTTTGCGGGCGGGAGCTTTTTCGGGTGCGGCAACAGGTTTCGGAGGTTGCTTGACGGGTAGCTTTGTCGGAGCGGGAGCCTGCTTTTTGGTCGGCTCTTTTTTAGTCTGTGAGGCAGACTGCTTTTTGCGTACAGGCTCTGAGCTTACGGTCGGAGGGCTTACTTTTCTTTTGCTGCTTTGCGGCTTTTTTGCTACTTTTTTGAATCTGAAATTGCAGTGAGGACATATTTCTGAGTTATCTTTAATGTTTTTGTGACAGTTCAGGCAGACCAAAGCGTTCCCTCCTTTTCCTTTTGTATTGACAGTTTCTGAAATGCAAAGTAAAATATTAATTACAGTATACAATTATTTTTACGCATTTTCAAGAAAGAGAGTGATAAAATGATTTTTGCAAACCACGCTCACGTTTTTCCCGAAGAGATAAAGCCCGCAGGCACTGTTGAAAAGCTTCTTGAGTTTATGGATGAGTGCGGCGTTGACAGGGCAGTGGCGTTTGCTCCGTTTTCCGACAGATTCCGCGAAGCGGGTATTGACAGAGACGTCAACGAGTGGCTTGCCGAAGAAATCAAAGGTATTGACCGCCTTGAGGGCTTTGGTACAATTGATTTTGAAAAAGGCGGTTATTCTGAACAGGTTGAAAAAATAGCCACTCTCGGTCTTAAAGGCATAAAGATGCATCCGCCCTATCAGGAATTCGTTATCGACGGACCCGAAGCGTTTGAGGTATATGCAAAAGCGGAAGAGCTCGGCTTGTTTATTTCGTTCCACACGGGTATGCACTGGCACAGGCTCAGGGATAACAGAGTGTTGCTTTTCGATGAGGTTGCGTGGAATTTCCCGAAGCTTAAATTCAGTATGGAGCATATAGGCGGCTTCCATTTCTATAAAGAGGCGCTTGCTGTTATGTGCAACAATTCACGCAGAGAAGAGGACTGCGTTTTTGCGGGCTGGACAAGTGTCAGTGACCGCAAGGGCGACGTATGGTGCCTTACCGATGAAGAGCTTGAAACCGTAATTAATCAGACTGGTGAGGACAGAAGCATATTCGGACTTGATTTTCCGTTTTCAAAGCCTGAAGATATAAAATACGATATCGCAAGAATCAGAAGACTTAATATCAGCGAGGAATGTAAAGAAAAAATTCTCGGTAAAACGCTTGAAAAAATACTTTATAAATAAAATGTGTCAAGGGTCTGTTGCGGCGAAGCAACAGACCCTTGAACAATATGGAGGTTTTTGAGCGGACAGAGGCGGCCTCCGTCCGAGTGGTTTTCTTATTTACGGTTGATGATTTTTGCTCTTATGCCGCGTGTTGCCTTTGCGGCTTTCTGTGCGGCGGCAACGGCTGTATAGCCGAGCTTGTTGAGAATGAGGTCGGCTTCGCCCATAAGTTCCATATAGTCGTTGGTGAAGCCGTATTTGAATTTGAAAATGCCGTGAAGAGTGCTTGTTTCATCGGGGTAACCGCCTCTGAAATCGTAACAGCGGCATTTTTCTTCGATTGCCCATTTAATCATTTCCCACTGGACAAGGTAGTTGGGCATAACGTTTCTGTATTCGTTGGAGCTTGCTCCGTAAACGTACCATACCTTGTCGCCGCAATGGACGTCGAGCGCTCCTGCGATTGCCTTGCCTTCATAATATGCCATATAGATTCTTGCGTCATCGCCGAAAGCTTCCATAATGCGGCGGAAATATGAAGTGTCTCTTGTTGCGAAGTTATCTCTTTCGCCTGTTACAAGCATAAGGTCGTGGAATTCTTCGCAGGCTTCAATGCCTTTGATTTCAACCGTTACGCCCTTTCTTGCGGCAAGGCGGGTGTTATAGCGTGTTTTGGGATGGAATGACGCCATAACCTCTTCTTCGGTTTTACCCTCAACGTCAAGGCGAAGAATATATCTTGCCTGAATTGTGTTGAAATCCTTGGTGTGGTCCATAAACGTAAAACCGAGCGACTTGAGGTGATTTACGTATTCTTCGTTTGAAGCGAGGGTATCGGTATCGATTTTGAGCGTATAAGCCTTATTTTTGACGCCGTATTCACGGGCGGCACTGATGAGCTCGGTTACGGTTTCTTTATCGGCAAGGTCGCACACAGGACCTCTGGGCGCATACATCATTTTAAACGGAGTCATAGGAATCTGACGGAGCAAAACGGCGCAAACGCCCTTGATGTTTCCGTCAGCACCGCGGCTGATGAAGCCTCTCCATTCCCATTCTTTCTTAACCTTACCCCACGCGGAGGTCTGCATCATATGTCCTTTCGGATGTGAGCGTACAAAGCTGTCAAATTCCTGTGCATTTTCTATTCTTACGGTTTCCATAGCGGCTCCTTTCATTCGTCCCTTATATTTTTTGCTCTTTCGAGTAATATTTCTTTTCTGTTTTCAAGTTTATCATCCATCACTTCGTCAAGCAGTATGTTTAGAATTCTGCCCATCTGCGGTGACGGCTCAAACCCTGCTTTTTCAAGGTCTTTGCCGTTTACGGCAAGGTCACTTATTTTGAAACAGGTGTTTTCTTCAGTTATTTCTTTCAAAGTTTTCAGCCCTTTTTCATTTGCTTCAAGGCTTTCGGAAAGGAATTTCGGATTCTGTGCCGAAACGTCGGCTTTTCTGACCTCGAATAAATCTCTGACCGTTTCAAGCCCGAGCAGGGCGATATATTTCTTGTAAGTTTTTCTGCTTATCTTATCGGGCAGAAAATCGTGATATTCAACAAGATTGCACACAAGCTCTCTGAATTTCACCGAAGTTTTAAGCTTCGTCAGAATATCAAAGGCGATTTTGCGGCTCTTTTTTGCGTGCGAATAAAAATGGTCAACACCGTTTTCGTCGGTAAACTTGACTTGCGGCTTTCCGCTGTCATGCAGAAGCATCGCAAATCGCAGATGAGCTTTCGGCTCAATTGAATCCACAGCCGCAACCGTATGTCCCCACACGTCGTAAATATGTCTTTCGTGATTTTGCGTGCAGCCTTTCATCGCTTTGAGCGGCGGCAGAATGAAGAATAAAACGTCGCTGAAATCAAGCAGAATACGTTTTATATCCTTACCGCAGAGCATTTTTGAAATTTCAACAAAAATCCTTTCGACGGAAATGTTGGCGAGTAATTCTTTGTTTCTGTGAATGCTCTTTGCGGTTTCGTCTTCGATTTCAAAGCCGAGCGTTGACGAAAATCTGAGCGCACGCAGAATACGCAGTGCATCCTCACCGAATCGGGTATCGGGATTACCGACACACCGTATGATTTTTCTTTCAATATCCTCCTTGCCGCCGTAGGGGTCAACCGTGCCGCCGAGCGGAGAATAGGCAATTGCGTTGACGGTGAAATCGCGGCGGGAGAGGTCTTCTTCGATTTTATCCGTAAAATCCACCGAATCGGGATGACGGTTATCGGAATAACCTTTTTCTATACGGTAGGTTGTGATTTCAACGTTTGTGCCGTCAACAACCACAGTGACTGTGCCGTGCTTTATGCCCGTTTCGATTACCCTGTAATCTTTGAAAACCTCTGCGGTTTCCTGAGGCAGGGCACTTGTTGCAACGTCCCAATCGTGGGCTTCGGCACCCATAATTATATCTCTGCACGCACCGCCCACAATATACGCCGTATAGCCTTCACGGTGCAGATTTTCGATAACTCTATTGACTTGTTGAGGAATTTTTATTACCATATCAATACACCGTTTTTGGAGGTAGATTTTATGAATATACAGATCTTCGGTACAAACAAATGCTTTGATACCAAGAAAGCACAGCGCTATTTCAAGGAGAGGGGAATAAAGTTTCAGTTTATTGACCTGACCCAGAAAAACCTGAGCAAAGGCGAATACAACAGCGTTAAATCCGCCGTAGGCTCAATGGAAGCACTTATTAACGAGAATTCAAAAGCTTATGAAAAGCATTTTATAAAATATCTTGCAAGCAAAGAGGCGGTTGAGGAAAAGCTTCTTGAACACGGAGAGCTTTTCAAAACTCCCATTGTCCGCAACGGAAAACAGGCAACCGTAGGTTACTGCCCCGACGTTTGGAAAACCTGGGATTAATAAGCCTCGAATTTTGATATTGTTGCAAAGCATCTTGCTTTTTCAATTTTAAGCTTGAAATATCTGACCCTGAATTCATCGAAACGGCAGATTCGCTTATAGCCGATAACGGTTTCTTTTGCAAGACGTTTCCATTTGCCGTTAACCTGTGCGTAGAGTGAGAATTTTTCAATCTGCTGACCTGTTCTGATGTGTTCGCCGAGAACGATTTTGTTTATATCGTATTCGTCGCCGAGGTCAAGGATAAGCTCTGCACCGTCGGGGTCATCACCCGAATGCCAGTATTCCTCGGGGTCGTTGCTCAAAGCCATCTGACCGCTGTGTGCATCGTCAAGACGGCGGTTATCCGTTATAACAGAGCCTTCTGCAAGGTTTTCTCTGAAATCAATTTCAAGCTGAGCACCCATTGAAAGCAGAGTTTCAACGTCGGTATCGTGGATCTTTCCTTCGGGGGTAGGGGGAATGTTGAGAAGGAAGGTTGCGTTTGCACCAACCGAGTTATAGTAAATTTCCATCAGCTTTGTAAGAGGCTTGACGGTGTAATCGTCGTTTTTATGGTAAAACCAGCCTTTACGGATTGAAACGTCAACCTCTGCCGGATACCAGATAAGCTTGTTGCATTTTTTAATCTTTTTCCTGCTGCCCAGATCAAGGTCAGTGGGATTTACTTTTTTGGGAGCCTTTGAAACGTTGCTCTGACTCTTTGCGGCAATCATTTCGGCGTTGCTGTGGTAATAAGGAACAACGCTCCATTCACTTTTTCTGCAAATGCCCGCTTCGTTACCGCACCAGCGCACGTCGGGGCCTGTGATGTTTATTGTTGCATCGGGCTGTAATTCGCGGATGAGCTTGTAATAGCTTTCCCAGTCGTATTCCTGCTTTTTGCCGTTTCTGCCCTCGCCGCAGGCACCGTCAAACCATACGCAGAAAAGCTCACCGTAGCCTGTGAGCAATTCACGAAGCTGATTTCTGAAAAATTCGTTATAAGCTTCGCCTGTGCCGTAGGTTGCTTCGTGTCTGTCCCAGGGAGAGAGATAAACGCCGAATTTCAGACCGAATTCCTTGCAGGCGGCGGCACATTCGGCAACAACGTCGCCCTTGCCGTCTTTCCAAAGGCTTGACTTTACGCTATGGTCAGTGTAAGCAGAGGGCCACAGGCAGAATCCGTCGTGGTGCTTGCAGGTGAGGATAAGACCTTTCATACCTGCAAGCTTGCAAAGTTTCGCCCACTGACGGCAGTCAAGATTAGAGGGATTAAAGAGTTCGGGGTCTTCGTTGCCGTTGCCCCACTCGGAGTCTGTATAAGTGTTGATGCCATAGTGAATAAAGGAATAGAATTCAGTTTCCTGCCATCTGATTTGTCTTTCGCTCGGTACGATCGAAGCGGCATATTTTATATAATCGGGAGTTTTAGCCATAACAGTTCACCTTTCAGTTGTTAGTATTGGTGTTTTCAAGCAGATTCTTCCAGTAGTCGGGAGAAATTTTATTGTTGAGTGCATATTTAATAAGACCTAAGAGATAGGGACATTCAAAAAGATAACGGAACATTTCGGGAGGGAGCATTCCGCGGTCAGCATAGGCAAGGAGTCTGAATTTATCGGCATCGTCACCGATAAGCCCGAGCTTTGAAATAAGACGTTTTAAATCCTCGTCGTCAGGCGGGGAATTATTTTTGCCTTTTTCGATGTTGCTGATATACTGAGCGGTTTTATTGAGCTCGGCGGCAAGCTCGCCCTGAGAAAGCCGTGCGTTTTCGCGGGTTTCTTTGAGCATAACGCCAAACGGTGTAGGCACAAACAAGCAGACTCCTCCTTTCTGATGAATTAAGAAAAAGATATTTGCTTCAATCCTATTTATTTCATAAATAAATAAATTTGTTTATTTCAAAATAGAGAATAGCATAAATCAAATGTAAAGTCAAGATATAACAAATAAAATATTACATTATTTTTGGCTTTCTGATGATAAAAAGAACTGTTATAAATTTCCCAACGTTTAAATATACTTAACTTGTATACACTGTTTGGAGGTTACGTATGGAAAACGGTTTTGAAATTCCGAAGAGGGTTGAGAGAAGTGAATACAGAAGTAAGTTTGCTTTTACGGAAGATAAGCCCGAAAAGATAAAAAACAGAAAGCCGAAAACCAAAGCCGATTATCTTGTAAGGCTCATTCTTTTGCAGAGTGCACTGTGCGTTATTGTGGTAATCGGTGTGCTTGTTGCTTCAAAAGTCAGTCCCGCGGCGGCGCAGAGATTAAAATCCGATTACGTTAAAATTATGGAAAAGGATATGAGCGTATCCGAGGTGATTGCCGATTTAAAAGATACTGCCGAAGAGGTTTTTCAGCCGATTGAGGTTATTGAGCCTGAGGCAAAAACGGCAATGGCGACTTCAAAATCGGGGATAGACAGCTACACCGTTATCGACGATGAAACAGGCGAAGCGGTAGCGGTTGGTGAAATTATGTATGACGGCACGGGCGGAGGCGATTCTGCGGCACAGGGCAACTCCTTTGCCGATTATAAAATCAATGCCGAGGCGGTGATTCCCGTACAGGGTGCCAGGCTCACTTCTCCTTTTGGGTACAGAACAAATCCCATTTCGGGCAATTACGGTTTTCATACAGGTATTGACCTTGCGGCGGCGGAAAACACTCCCGTTGCGGCGGCATTCAGCGGCACGGTTACCGAAACAGGCGAGAGTGACGTGTGGGGCAAATACGTGCTTGTAAAGCATTCGGAAAGTCTGGAAACGTATTACTGCCATCTCAACGAAATATACGTTGAGGAGGGCGCGGTTATCAGAAGCGGGGAAACTGTCGGACTTCTGGGGTCAACAGGCTGGTCAACAGGCCCTCATCTGCATTTTGAGGTAAGGATTGACGGCATAAGAGTTGACCCGGAAAAGCTTCTTTACGGCGATGAAAATTGATTTCGGCACCACAAAGGTGAGAATTAACATATCGTTTGCCGCCGTTATTACATCGTTGCTGATTCTTGATGAAAGCGGACTTTGTGCACTTGCACTTTTCTGCTGCATCATTCACGAAGCCGCTCACGTTGTGTGCCTTCTGATACAGGGCGAAAAGCCAGCACTCATTGAGCTTTCATATTACGGTATAAAGCTTGAAAGAAAGCCTGTTTCGGGCACGACGGGTATCAGCGATATTGTTGTTTATGCCGCGGGACCTGTTGTGAATATTCTTCTGGGTGCCGTGCTTTTTTTTCTTTATCCCGAAAGTGAAAAAATCAGAATTGCCGCTGCAATCAGTCTTTGTACGGGAGCTTTTAATCTTCTTCCGTGCAGACCGCTTGACGGCGGCAACATTCTCTATGCGGTGCTTTGCAGAAACACAACCGAAGAAAATGCCGAAAGAATCTGCTTCGGCGTGCTTTGTGCCGTACTGCTTCCGATGGCGTCGGCGGGGTTTGCGGTGTTTTTGCGTTACGGTAATATCAGCCTGTGTGCGGCGGCGTTTTATATTGCGGCGGTAAGCTTTTTTGATAAAAAAGAAAAGGGGAGCATTAAACTGTAGATTTTTTTAAAAGGGTATGTTATAATCTAATGTAATTTAAATTAGGAGAAGTTTTATGTACCCTGAACAGATAGAAAAATATTTGCTCAAAGTTCAGAAGCCCGGCAGATATACGGGTGGAGAGCTTAACAGCGTGATAAAGGATAAATCCAAGGTTGATATACGCTACGCTTTCTGCTTCCCCGATACCTACGAAATCGGTATGTCGCACCTCGGAATGAAAATTCTCTATTCGCTTGTCAACGCACGAGAAGATGCGTGGTGCGAAAGAGTTTTTGCTCCCTGGGTTGATATGGAGCAGGTGATGAGAGAAAACAAAATTCCTCTCTATGCACTTGAAAGCGGCGACGCACTTACCGAGTTTGATTTAATCGGATTTACAATGCAGTATGAGTTGAGCTATACCAACGTTCTGAATATGCTCGACCTTGCGGGAATACCCGTAAGAAGCCGTGACAGAAAATCGCTCACCCCCATTGTGATTGCGGGCGGTACCTGTGTTTGCAATGCGGAGCCTATGGCGGAGTTTTTCGATATCACTCTGCCCGGTGACGGTGAAGAAGTAACCAACGAGCTTATCGATTTGCTTAAGGAATACAAAGCAAAGGGCGCAAGCAAACAGGAATTCCTTGAAGCCGCCGCACAGATTAAAGGCGTTTACGTGCCCTCGCTTTATGAGGTTGAATATAACGAAGATAATACCGTTAAATCGATAACTCCCACCCGCGGAGCACCCGAAAAGGTTGAAAAGAGAAACGTTGCCGACCTCGATTCAATGTTTTCTCCCGATAATTTTGTTGTGCCCTTCCTTGAGGTTGTGCACGACAGAACAACGGTTGAAATTTTCAGAGGCTGTATAAGAGGTTGCCGATTCTGTCAGGCGGGCTTCATCAACAGACCTCTGCGTGAGAAATCTCCCGAGGTTGTTGAGGCACAGTGCCGTTCAATCTGCGATAAAACAGGCTATGACGAAATATCTCTTTGCTCATTGAGCACAAGCGACTATAAAGGTCTTGAGAAGCTTATAACAAATATGCTTCCGTGGACGGTTGAACAGAAAATCAACATTGCTCTGCCTTCACTCCGTGCCGATAATTTCCCCAAGGAGCTTATGGAGCAGCTTAACGCCGTAAGACGAAGCGGTCTTACCTTTGCACCCGAAGCGGGCACACAGCGTCTTCGTGACGTTATCAATAAAAACATAACCGAAAAAGAAGTCCTTTCAACCGCCGCACAGGCTTTTTCAGGCGGCTGGACTGCGGTTAAGCTTTACTTTATGATTGGTCTGCCCACCGAAACCGAAGAGGATATTCAGGGCATCGCAGACCTTGCACAGGCAGTTGTTGAGGAATATTATCACAACGAAAACAAGCCTAAGGGCAAGAGCGTTTCGGTCAATATCAGTGTTGCTTCGCTCGTGCCCAAGCCCTTCACACCTTTCCAGTGGGAGCCTCAGGATAAGCCCGACGTCCTTATCGAAAAGCAGAATTATCTTATTTCCTGCGTAAAAACACGAAAGGTCAGCGTATCACGTCACGTGCCGTGGACAAGCTTCCTTGAAGGCGTGTTTGCAAGAGGTGACAGACGTCTTTCGGACGTTATCGAAACAGCCTGGCGAAAGGGTTGCCGTTTTGACGGCTGGGAAGAGCATCTTGACAGAGAAAAATGGATGCAGAGCTTTGAAGAAAACGGAATCGACCCGTATTTCTATACCGCAAGAAGAAGAGAATACGAAGAAATTCTTCCCTGGGAGCATATGGATTACGGTGTTACCAAAAAGTTCCTTATCAAGGAAAATATGAAAGCACATAAAGGCGAAATCACCGTCAGCTGCCGTGAAAAATGTTCAGGCTGCGGTGCGGCAAAACTCAACGGAGGTGTATGCAATGAAATCCGTTAGATTATGGTATAAAAAGAGCGGTCTTGCCATCTATACATCTCACCTTGATATGAACAGATGCTTCACAAGGGTTGTAAGAAGAGCGGAAATTCCTATCTGGTACACAGAGGGCTTCAATCCTCATCCCTATATGACTTTTCTTATGCCTCTGCCTCTCGGTCAGGTCGGTATGAGAGAACCCATAGATATAAAAATCGAAGACGACGAGATAACTTTCAAGGAAATTCAGAGCCGCCTTAATGCGGTTATGCCGCAGGGCATTGAAATAGTCAAAGTCAGCAAACCCGTAAACAAACCCAACGAAATTGCCGCCGCCGAATACGAAATCGAATGTGAATTCGTTTCTGAGGGTGAGGCGGAAGGCTTTGCCGCGGGCGTGAATGCAATCATCTCGGGCGGAGTTCTCAATGCCGAAAAGAGAAGCAAGAGAGGTATCAAAACCGTTAACCTTTGCGAAATGATAAGAAGCTTTGAATGTGAAAGCAACGCAAACAAAGTATCAATCAGAACGGTACTTGCGGCGGGTAACAGCGTTAATCTTAACGCAGACCTTCTTATGAATTCGCTTTTTGCCGAGTTTGCGGCAGAACCCGAAAGAAATTCCATCATAAGAACCAAGCTTTTGCTTGAAAACGGAGAGATTTTTGAATAATACATAAAATTTTCAGAAAAGAGAAAAAAAGCTTGCATTATTTAAAAATCTATGATATTATATTACTCGCATTTGTGCCGTCATTAGCGGCTTCGGCTCTCAAAGACGGGGTTTAATGCTTAATAACATTAAAGCGGATGTTCCTCTTTCTGCTTTGTGGCAGTTACGAACACCTGAAAAAATCGGAGGAAATTAACAATGGATGCACTCAAATTAATTGCACAGGATTCACTCAAAGCTGATGCTCCTGCACTTGAAATCGGTGATACCGTTAAGGTTCACGTTAAGATTCGTGAAGGCGACAAAGAAAGAATTCAGCTTTTCGAAGGCACTATCATCGCTCGCAAGGGTTCAGGCGTTTCAGAAACCTTTACAGTTCGTCGCGTTAGCTACGGCGTAGGCGTTGAAAGAGTTTTCCCGCTTCACTCCCCCAACGTTGCTAAGGTTGAGGTTGTAAGACACGGCCGTGTTCGCAGAAGCAAGCTCTACTACCTTAGAGACAGAGTTGGTAAGGCAGCTAAAGTTAAGGAACAGATTAGATAATGAGTATGAGGGTGTAACAATTTTTGGTTGTTACACCTTTATTATTATTTCAGGAAATGCTATAATGAGGGAGGGAGAAGAATGCGACGGATTGAAGAATACTGGATTGAGTTTAATCCGCAGGTTGAAAAGCCGAATGCTTTGCTCAATTCCTGTTATGAAATCGTCGATTCAGTCAAAGGTGCAGCCGTCGTTGTTTTTCTCGTGTTTGCCCTTGCTTTCAGAGTTGTGGGCGTTGACGGTGATTCAATGAATCCCACGCTTCATAACGGCGACTGGGTGGCTGTAAGGAGCACGATTTCTGAATATGAACGCGGCGACATTGTGGTTGTTACCCAGCCGTGGGAAAAGAACGTGCCTATAATCAAGCGTGTTATTGCAGTTGGCGGTGATACGGTTTATATAGATTTCGTCAGACACGAGGTTTACGTAAACGGTGAATTACTTGATGAGCCTTATATCGCACAGCCTACAAGACTTCATTATGACGTTCAGTTTCCGCTGACTGTTGAGGAGGGCAAGGTTTTTGTTATGGGCGATAACCGTAACGATTCTCTCGACAGCCGCTCAAGCAGAATCGGAATGATTGATGAGCGCTATATCCTAGGCAAAGCAGTGTTCAGACTTTCGCCTGCAAGCGAATGGAAAATCTATTAATCGGAGGGTCAGCTATGAATGAAAAAGTAAACGAAACCCCGAAAAAGGCTAACGGAATAACGGCGTTGGCTTTTGATATTGTTTCTATTCTTGTAACAACCTTTGTTGCAGTTGCCGTTGTTTTTATATTTTTTGTAAGAACAATCGGTGTTGATGGCTTGTCGATGTGGCCTACTCTAAATCACGCTGACAGAATCATTATCTCATCTTATGAGTTCACTCCCGAATACGGAGATATCGTTGTTACCTGTCAGCCCAGTAAATCAACCGATATCGAGGATATCCTTATCAAAAGAGTTATCGCAACCGAGGGACAGACTGTTGACATTGATTTCAACAGAGGCATTGTTTACGTTAACGGTGTTGCTCTTGACGAGCCTTACACCGCGGCGCCTACTTACGACAGAGAATCCTTCAACGGACCGATAACCATTCCTGAAGGCTACGTGTTCGTTATGGGCGATAACAGAAACAGATCGACCGACAGCCGAGATTTCAGAGTCGGTCTTATAAGAGAAGAATACATCATGGGTAAGGCTGTTTTAAGAACCTCACCCTTTACCATATTTAAAAGTATAGATGAATGAGAATATGACGGTTCAGTGGTTTCCCGGCCATATGGCGAAAACCCGCAGATTAATTAAAGAAAATCTTTCGACGGTTGACGCTGTCTGCGAGCTTGTTGACGCAAGAGTTCCCGAAAGCAGCCGTAACCCCGAAATTGATGAAATAGTCGGCTCAAAGCCCAGAATAGTTCTGCTCAATAAGTGCGACCTTGCCGATGATAAGGCAACCGCACGCAAAATCAAAGAGCTTGAATCAAAGGGAATAGTTGCTCTGCCCGTTGATTGCCGTACGGGTAAGGGCCTGGATAAATTCCAGCCTGCGGTCAGAGAGCTTCTCAAAGAAAAAATACAGGCAAACGTTGACAGGGGAATGGTTGGAAAATCGCTCAGAATTATGGTTGTGGGCATACCCAACACAGGCAAATCCTCTTTCATCAACCGTATGGCGGGCAAAAACAGGGCTGAGGTTGCCGATAAACCCGGTGTAACAAGAAGCAACCGTTGGTTTTTTATCGGATCAGGCATTGAACTGCTTGATACTCCCGGTGTTCTGTGGCCTAAATTTGAAGATCCCGAAGTCGGCTTCAAGCTTGCTTTTATCGGCTCGGTAAAGGACCAGATTCTTGATATACAGGAAATTGCGGTAAGATTTCTTGTTGTTATGCAGAAGAATTATGCGGACAGGCTCCGTGAAAGATATAAGATAGAGGATTTTGAAGAGCTTGAGCCGTATGAGCTCCTTGAGCTTATCGCCAAAAAACGCGGAATGCTTCTGCGCAAGGGCGAATATGATACCGAAAGAGCCGCAGTTATGCTTCTTGATGAATACAGAAGCGGCAAACTCGGCAAACTTACACTTGATTGACAGATTGACTGGAGTTGTAATAAATGAGAAAAAAACTTGCCGTTGTTCTGGCTGTGTTTATTTTTCTTGATATAGTCGGAATCGGCGTTTTGCTGATAGACGGACTCAGACAGGGCAAGTCAACGCTTGATACTGTTTTTGTTCCGCAGACTTCGCAGAGCGATGAAAACGTTACGGAAGTTGAAGATATTTTCACAAGGGTCAGCTTTGTTGCCGTTGGCGATAACCTTATACACGATACGGTTTATGAGCAGGCACAGGCGAGAAGCAGTGACGGTTACGATTTCGGATATGCTTATCAGTATATCGCAGACAGAATTGCTCAGCCCGACGTAGCAATTCTCAATCAGGAAACTCTGATTTCCACAGAGCATAATCCTTCAAGCTATCCCACCTTCAATTCTCCCGCAGAGCTTGGCGAAGAGATGCTTGAAATCGGTTTTGATGTTTTCAATATGGCAACCAATCATTCGATAGACAAAGGCGAAGCGGGTCTGATTTCGGCAATCAACTATTGGAAGAGCAAGGATACTCCCGAAAAGGATATTCTTACAACGGGCGCTTATCTCAATGAAGAGGATTATAAGAATATCCCGATGCACGAGGTTAACGGAGTTAAAATTGCCTACGTAGGCTTTACTCAGTCAACCAACGGTCTGAGCCTTCCTTCGGATACGGAAGTTATTCTTATGCTTGCCGAGGATGAAGAAAGACTTAAGGAAAGAATAAAGGCGGCCGATAAAATTGCAGACGTTGTTATAGTCAATGCTCACTGGGGCGAGGAATATACCCACGAGCCCAACTCTACACAGCGTGACCTTGCAGAAAAAATCGCTTCGTGGGGTGCTGACGTAATCATCGGCACGCATCCTCACGTTATCCAGCCCGTTGAGTATATAAATAACGCTGACGGAAGCCGCACCCTTGTTGCTTATTCGCTCGGAAACTTTATTTCCGCACAGAGCAAGAGTGCAACAATGCTTGGCGGTATGCTCAATTTCGAGATAGTCAAAAACAATGAAACGGGCGAAATAGCTTTTGAAAACGTTAAGTTTTCGGGTGTTGTGAATCATTACGGCAGCGGCTATGCAAACATCAGAATTTATCCCCTTGATGAATATACGCCTGAGCTTGCCGATGCTCACGGAATGGTTTCAAAGAATCCCGGATTTGATCTTGAATATCTTCAGTCACTTCTTGAAGAAGTAATTGACAGGGAATTCCTTAACTGAATAAAAAATTAAAGCCGTACCGTTTATGCGGTGCGGTTTTTTCGGAGGAAAATATGGATTATACATACGAAATTAACGCGAAACTCAAGGGATACAACGCAGTTTGCGGCGTGGATGAAGCGGGCAGAGGTCCTCTTGCGGGTCCTGTTTATGCGGCGGCGGTTATTCTGCCCGAGGGCTGTGAGATTGAAGGACTTAACGATTCAAAGAAAATCAGCGAAAAGAAAAGAGAAAAACTTTTCGACGTTATAATAGAAAAAGCAGTCAGCTACTCAATTGCGAGCGTTGACGAAAAGACGATAGATGAAATCAATATTCTTCAGGCAACCTATCTTGCAATGAGAAAGGCTGTTGAGGGTCTTGACGTGCCCGCTGATTACGCTCTTATAGACGGTAACAGAATGCCCGAGCTTAAAATTGACGGTGAAACAATAATAAAAGGTGATGCAAACAGCCCCTCAATTGCCGCGGCTTCGATTCTTGCAAAGGTCAGCAGGGACAGATATATGCTCGAGCTGGATAAAAAGATGCCTCAGTATCAGTTTGCAAAGCATAAAGGCTACGGAACAAAGCTTCACTATGAAATGCTGACAGAGCACGGTGTATCCGAAAGCCACAGAATCAGCTTTCTCGGAAGTTTTCTCGGTACAAAATAATGATTAAGAATAAAAGCGGCGTATGGGGCGAGGTTTTTGCGGCAAGATATCTGCGCGATAACGGATATAAAATCATCACCTCAAACTATTATTGCAGATTCGGTGAATTGGATATAGTTGCATCTGAAAACGGTACCGTATGTATTGTAGAGGTTAAAACAAGAAATAAAAATACTGATATAAGACCTATGGAAGCCGTTGATGAGGGCAAGCAGGAAAGGCTTCGTATGGCGGCAAAATCTTTTCTTTCGTTTACTGAAATCAAGGCGGAAGTAAGGTTTGACGTTTGTGAGGTTTATCTTGATGATAACCTTGAACTTTCGGGCATAAACTATATAAAAAACGCATTCGGGTGATGAAATGAATCTGTTTGATTTGCACTGTGACACGGCCGGAGAGCTTTTTAACAAGAAAAAGAAACTAAACAAAAACAATTTACATATCAGCCTTTGTAAAGGTGAAAACCTTGACAAATGGGCGCAGCTTTTTGCAATCTGGATACCTGATGAGCTGAGAGGTAAGGCTTCGCTCGAATACTTTGAAAAAGTATATGAAAACTTTAAAAGTGAAATAAGCCGAAACAACGGCAAAATCAAGCTCTGTCAAGGAATTGAAGATTTGAATAACGCTCATAAAAACGGAAAAACGGCAGCTTTTATAACTTGTGAGGGCGGCTCTCCGTTTGCGAATTCTGAGGGCGCAGAGCGTGCAAAAACGTTCGGTGTAAAGCTTATCACCTTGACGTGGAATGCTGA
>JAZQKN010000108.1:0-4288 GCA_045542175.1 Acutalibacteraceae bacterium
GCCGATTGTCTTTCGCTTGCAATTTGTAAAAGAGATATGAGAAGAGTTGTCGGCAGACGTTTTTTAAACAATAAAAATAATGATATTTTTTGGATAGTCGGTATTGTCGGAAAAAGCCTTGGCGAAGATGAAAATTTCAAAAACAAAGATAACGATATATTATATATAGCTAAAATTGACGATGTGAAAAATTATTCCGATTACTTCGGAAATACCGAAGATAAAAGAAGCGATAAGATCTATATCCCTTGCGATAACGGAAACAGAGAGCATAACGGTGTGCGTTTTGCTCACAACGGAAGCGAAATCCATTCAGAGGAGTATCTGCAAGACCGAGATTGGGACGAAGCGCATAAAAACAAAAATGAAAAATACGTTTTAATCTCTAATCATTATTGTTTTCTTGATAAAACCGATTCAGAAATAATCAAAAACATAATCGGAAACAATCTGGCAAAAGGAGTCGGACATAAGGTTACGGAATGCTCCGATGATGTTACTGCGGTTTTTAAAGAAATTTTAAAGCATAAGAAACACGGCATATTAAATTTGCCCGAAAGTCTGAGAAACAACGATACCGCAAAAAAAGGATGCGGAAAGGATAAAGGAATATGAAAATAATTTTATCAAGAAAAGGTTTTGACAGCAGCAACGGAGGTTATCCGAGTCCTATTCTGCCCGACGGCACGATGCTTTCTTTACCCATACCGTCAGATGAAATTCCATACTCGGATATACAGTTTAATGGTGTTGCATACAGCGATTTACTCAGTCAGCTCACAAACAACAAGTTTAAAGGAGAATGCTGTCATCTTGACCCCGACATCCGACCGAATCTGAGGGTTTCTCCTGTTGAAAACTGGATCCCTGCGTTCGGTCAGATCAATTCCGCACAAGGTGTTTTGAAAAAAGCTAAATTAGAAGTCGGAGATATTTTTCTTTTCTTCGGTTGGTTCAGAAAGACAAAAGAAACGGGAAGCGGATACAGTTACATAACAAAAAAAGATTCAAAAGATTTTTATGACAGAGCTGATTTGCATGTAATTTATGGCTATATGCAAATCGGAAAAATTATAACAGACAAAGAAGAAATAAAAAAATACAGCTGGCATCCGCATTCGCTCCCGAATTATAATCCGGATAAATCTAACAATGCACTTTACATACCGTCAGAAAAACTATCGTTTGCTCCCGATTTACCCGGATACGGAACTTTTGATTATGACAAGAAGTTTGTTTTGACCGCAGAAGATATGTCAAGAAGCAATTGGACTTACCGCTCCTGTCTTGTCAAAGAAAGCAGAACAAACAGCGCAAAAGATAAGAATAAGCACATTCAATATCGGGGCATCTGGCAGGAACTTGTTCTTGACGAATCACCCGAGCTTACAGATTGGGTTAAATCATTGTTTGAATGAGATACACCCAAAACAACCCACACCTCCTGTTACAATGTATTTACAAAGTAACAGGAGGTGATTTTTTGAACAGATGGAAGGTTGTTTGCCAGATTAACAACGTGCATTCCGAGCCGATTGTTTCCGCAACGGGTGCTGCAGAAGCGGAAAAGCTCGTGCGAAGCATGTACGCAGGGCAGACCGTCAGAATAATGTATATCGTCAAAGTCTGATATGCACCAAAAAAAGACCATCTCTTTTGGTATTCTTACCTCAAGAGATGGTTATTATTTTTGGAAGGTGATGTTTATGATTGAAAATAACTATACAAATCGTTTTTCAACACTATGTCGTAACAAGGCGAACGACAGGTACAGAATCAGCGAAATTTACAGTATGCACGAAAGAACAGAAACGGAAATCTGCAATGCTATTAAATCCAAAAGCACATTGCTTTTCATTGCGGCGCATGAAGTTATAGAATATTGTAAAAATAAAAACATTCCCTACGGCAACGGCTTTTCATCAAAATTTCATCTGCTCGCATATTATCTCGGAATATCCGAAGTCAATCCTCTGCCGTGCCATTATGAATGCTCATGCGGCAACTTTGAATGGATAAGACCGAGACCGTATTTTGACTTCTATGAAACCGATGCAGACGGTTTTGATATTCCCGATAAAGAATGTCCTTCTTGCAAGAAAGCAATGCACGGAAACGGTCATAATCTTCCCGAAAGCGAAGATGAAATCCATTCAATCAACATTCCCGTCAAAACGCAATTTAAGGATGAAATAACCGCTCATCTGAAAGAAAAATTCAACGGTTTTAATGTCCGAAATCTGAAACATGTTGACAAGGATAATATTACTCACGAACTTAAATATTCTCTGTCTGTTATGCCTGCCGAATGCGAATTGCCCGACGATTGCTTTACCGAGCCTATTCCCTACGGAATTCTTGTTCTGAGCGATTATGAACCTATTGCCGATTTAACTTTACTTTCTGAAACAACCAATACTGTTTTATCTTCAATAAAATTTAACGATTCCAGAATCTACGATTCGTTTTATAGCTATGAAGATGATGCAATGTGCGGCGAATGCTCCGTTTACGGTCACTTGAAACTTCCTGTTGATTTCTTTGTTTTTGAAAAAGCAGAGAATTTTTCGGATCTTGTCCGTCGCTTGGGAATTCTTAAATTTCTGAATCATCTTCCCGAAAAATCTCATGACAGTATTCTCGGCGGTTGGGAAAGCAAAGGTTGTCAAAACAAAAGAGTACCTATAAATCAAGTTCCGTACTGCATTGAAGAATTTATTGATACTCTTGCAAGAAATTATTTCGATAATAAGGAAATAAGCAAAATCATTGCTGCAGGAAAATCGGGAAAACCTGCTTCAAAATTCATTTCGGAAAATTATGTGCAGTGGTTTCACGATTTGGCGGATAATTGCAAACATCTTGATAATAAACAAAATCTCATTGCCGAAGCAATGGAGATTTACAGAACGCAGTATTTCGCAGATAACTATCCATTGCAATTTTTTAAGTGTAAAATAAATGAGATGAAAAAGTCATAAAAAACAGCCTGCAACGGTTTTGTTGCAGGCATTTTCATTTCTTATAGGGTACTCTTGCGGATGGAACGAGTTTTGATGCTGGGTCGGTGTGTGCAGGTTGGTCATCGAAAAATATGTTTGCATTGAATGCTTTGAGAACTTCGCTTTTCTTAACTCCGCCAAGGAAGAACACCTCGTCAATGCGAACACCCCACGCACGCAGAGTGCGGATAACTCTTTCGTGTGCGGGAGCGTTTCTTGCGGTAACGAGTGCGGTACGGATTGGTGATTCGTCTTTGGGGAATTGCTTCTGAATGAGCGAAAGTGTTTTGAGAAGCTTTGCAAAAGGTCCTTCGGGCAGAGGATTCTGTGCGTTTTCCTGTTCGTGACGGGCAAATGCTTCAAGACCTTCCGCCTGGAAAATCCTTTCGGATTCATCGGAGAAAATTACCGCATCACCGTCGAATGCAATTCTGATTTGCGGTATCTCATCATCGGGGTTAATCGGCAGATTTGAATTGTCACAGATTATACCCGATGCAATGTTTGCGTTGATTGCTTCCTGTACGTCGCTTTCGTTTGCGGAAAGGAACAAATCCGTTTTGAATGCACCGAGATAGGGCGAAATCGATGCGCCGCCAACCAAAGCCGCACGGCTTATGTCAAGTCCGTAATGCTCAATGGAATTGAAGATACGCAGGCTTGTGTCGGAGCTGTTTTTGGACATAATGATAATCTCGGTCAGGTATCTGCCGTCAGCATTGAGCTTCTGTAATGCCTTTACAAGCGGAAATGCTGTGCCGGGTTTGAGAATATCGTTCTCATGCTCGGTCTGATATTTTGAATATGCCTCAAGCCCTTGCTCCTCAAATATTCTGTTTTCTTCTTCAAGGTCAAACAGTGCTCTCGACGAAACACCGATAACCAGCTTATCTTCCAATGTTACTGCCATAATAAATACCCCTTGTATGATATGTTTTTATAATATTATTTTTCGGCGGATTTGTAAAGACTATAAGTAAAATCTTATCTTTGTAATATTATATAAAACACTGTGCGCCTTTTTTGTACTATACCTAAAAGAAAACAATTCCGAAAAGTGCGCAATTATACACCGTTTCGGTGCCATTGCGATTTTTTCAAAATACTCGGAACACAGTTCCGCTGATTTTATCAGACAAGGTGAACCTTGCGCTTCACTATCTTATATCAATATAAAAATTATAACGATATAGCTATATTAGACCATATATTTTATAGTATGCTTGACTCGAAAAACAAAAATTTATATAATTTCATTATCAAAAGATGAAAGGAAGATTGTATGG
>JAZQKN010000109.1:0-2024 GCA_045542175.1 Acutalibacteraceae bacterium
GAGGATGCGGTTGAGGCAATCGGCAACGCAGGTTTCGACCCCGTTTACGGCGCAAGACCTCTGCGCAGAGCAATTCAGCAGAGAATCGAGGATAAGCTCTCCGAAAAGCTGCTTGAGGGTACGATGGAAAACGGCGGAAAATATATCTGCCGATACGAAAACGGCGAGTTCATCTTTGAAAAAACAAAATAATTTATAGGCGGTCGGTTTCTCGACCGCTTTTTTGTTTGTAAAATTTCTTTTTATAAATAATTGACCAAACAGCATTTTGAATTGTATTATTAATGAGGGGGTGTGAAACGTGCAAAAAGATATCCCGTTTAAAAACGACGTTGAAAAGGCAGTCAGGGAATATGCCGATATGCTTTTCAGGATATGTCTTGTTATTTTGAAAAATGAAGCCGATGCACAGGATGCCGTTCAGGAAGCTTTTTTGAAATATATTCAGAAAGCTCCACGGTTTGAAAACGTTCAGCATGAAAAGGCGTGGCTTATCAGAGTTGCAACAAACTGCAGCCGCAATATGCTGAAAAAGAAAAGAAGATTTTTGGATATCGGTACACAGACTGTTGCTGCAGACAGCTTCAGCGATGAGACGGTTTTTGTGCTTGAAGCACTGGTTTCCATTCCCGAAAAATATTCTGTTGTTATTATTTTACATTACATAGACGGATATAAGGTTGACGAAATTGCAGCTATGATAGGCAAAACTCCTTCTGCAGTTAAGATGAGATTGCAGAAAGGCAGAAGGCTTCTTGAAAAGGCTTACGGAGAGGAGTGATGAGGATGGATTTTAACAAATTCAGCGAAGCGGGCAGAAATATAAAGCTGACCGAAAATAAAAAGAGAGAAATAGTCAACGCTTGCAGAAATTGCGGAATTGACAGACACAAACCGGTTTCTCCGAATTTCAAAAGAACGGTTGCCGCAATATGTGCTCTAACAATTGTGCTGATGGCAGGTGTTGTTTTGACAAAACATATCGGAAATGGCAGACAGATACCCGTCGGCGAAACCGACACCTCAACGGTTTTTTCAGAAAGCACTGTTTCGGATATTGTTCATTCTGAAAAAAGCAGCGAAACAACAACCACAAAAGACTTGCCTGTAATTGAAAACGGAACCTCTGTAGAAGGTGACGGTGGCGGAAATATTTCTACAAGAAAATATAGAGTGAATTATTATGATGTGCCCTATCAATTTCTTGTTTTAGTAGGAGAAGATGTTTACTGGGAATGGGATGAACAATACAACAATGATAATCCCGACGAAACAAATGTAATGGTTATGAAAAAATTTGTAGAGTATTTTAATATATCAAGGGAATCTTTCGATAAAGCAAATCTTGAATGGGCAAAAGTGATTTTAAACAAAATGGGAAGCCAACCTAATATGAACCCCAAAGATTTTGCTAACCAAGAAACCGATGAAGTATATAATGCAGACATAATATTCACATTTGATGATAAAATCATTAACGATTATTATCTAAGTGGCTATTATCCGTATATATATGAATCGGAATATGAAAAGGCTGTTGCTAACGGAGAGTATGTTTCACAAACAACCGATTGGATTGACATTGAGCAGATGGAAGCAGAGATAATCGCAAAATACGGTGAAACGGAGATTATTCCCGAAACCGCAACCCTGCCCGAAGAAACAACCGTATAAAACAACAGCACCCCGAGGGATTTCCTCGGGGTGCTTGTGCATATAATCAGTTTTTAAGGCTCTGCATCGGAGCGGGGATTCTGCCGCCGCGGTTGATGAATTTTGCGGGGGAATAGGTCGAAAGGGGCATAACGGGGCCGCTTCCGAGAAGTCCGCCGAAGCTCAATTCTTCACCGACCTGCTTGCCGATTGCAGGGATAACTCTGACTGCGGTGGTCTTGGAGTTTACCATACCGATTGCCGCTTCGTCAGCGATGATTGCGGAGATAACCTCTGCAGGTGTATCGCCGGGAATGTTAATCATATCAAGACCTACGGAGCAGACTGCCGTCATAGCCTCAAGCTTGTTG
>JAZQKN010000110.1:0-22692 GCA_045542175.1 Acutalibacteraceae bacterium
GTTCCGACAGCAGCAGCAGCGTTATCGCCTGCACCGCCGACAACGGGAGTTCCTTTCTTTAAGCCTGTAAGCTCTGCAACCTTATCGGTAATTTCACCTGTAATTTCGGGGCTTTCGTAAACCTTCGGGAGAAGAGCTTTATCAATTCCAAGCTTTTCGAGAACTTCATCAGACCAGCAGCGTTTCGGAATATCTAAAAGCTGCATACCCGAAGCGTCACTTACTTCTGTAGCATATTCGCCTGTGAGCATAAAGCGGATATAGTCCTTGGGGAGAAGAATATGACGGCATTTTTCATAGTTTTCGGGCTCGTTGTTCTTTACCCACATTATTTTAGCGGCAGTAAAGCCTGTGATAGCGGGGTTTGCAGTAATATCGATAAGGCGGTCAGCACCAACCTTTTCGGTAATCTCAACTACTTCCTTGCCTGTTCTCTGGTCACACCAGAGGATTGAGGGTCGGAGCACTTCGCAGTTTTCATCAAGCATAACCAGACCGTGCATCTGACCTGAAATGCCGAGCGAAACAATATCCTCGCTCTTGACGTTGCTTTCCGAAACAACGCTTTTAAGAGTTGAAATTGCCGCGTTATACCAATCTTCAGGCTCTTGCTCTGCCCAGCCGTTATGAGGCTGCTGCATAGCATATTCACAGCTTGCAGAAGAAATAATATTTCCTTTTTCATCGAACAAAACTGTTTTTGTTGCCGATGTTCCAAGGTCGATTCCGATTAAATATCTCATATTATTCACCGAATAAAATTCCGTTGATTGTTGACTGGAGGTATTCCTGTTTGCCTGAGCCGGGATCACTGCACTTGCCGAGCGAGCAAGCGTAATCCGAAAGCTCTTCGAGAGTTGCCTCACCGTTTACGATTTTCTGGCCGATACCCGAGCTGAAGCTTGAATATCTTTCAGCCTTGAAGCCGTCGATTCTGCCGTCTTCGATGATTTTTGCCGCTTTGATAAGACCGAGAGCAAAGGTATCCATACCGAGAATGAATGCCTGTACCATATCCTCAGCGGTGTTACTGGGACGTCTGTTCTTTGCATCAAAGTTAAGACCGCCGTTATTAAGACCGCCCGCTTTGAGAACTTCGTACATACACATTGTTGCCGAGTAAACGTCGAAGGGGAATTCATCGGTATCCCAGCCGAGAATGGGGTCTCCCTGATTTGCATCGATTGAGCCGAGCATACCGTTGATTGCGGAAATGCGAAGCTCGTGTTCAAAGGTGTGACCTGCAAGAAGAGCGTGGTTTGCTTCAATGTTCATTTTAAAATCCTTGTCAAGACCGTACTGACGAAGGAAGCCGATTGCGGTTGCAGCATCAAAATCGTACTGATGCTTCATAGGCTCTTTGGGTTTGGGCTCGATGTAGAAATCGCCCTCAAAGCCAATTCCTCTGCCGTATTCAACGGCCATCTTCATAAGGCGGGCAATATTTTCCTGTTCAAACTTAACGTCGGTGTTGATAAGGGTTTCATATCCTTCTCTGCCGCCCCAGAAAACGTAACCTTTGCCGCCGAGTTTAACGGTAAGGTCAAGAGCTTTTTTAATCTGAGCCGCCGCAAAGCAGTAAACCTCTGCACTGTTTGTGCTGCCTGCACCGTTCATAAATCTGGGGTTTGAGAACATATTTGCAGTTCCCCACAGGCACTTGATACCTGTTTCGTTCATCTTTTCGAGAATGTAATCTGTAATCTCGTCAAGTCTTCTGTTGGTTTCGTTAATGTCTTCTGCTTCGGGAACAAGGTCCACGTCGTGGAAGCAGAAATATTCAACGCCGAGCTTCTGCATAAATTCGAAACCTGCGTCAACTTTTGCTTTTGCGTGAGCCATTGTGGCTTTTTCGCAGCCGAAGGATTTATCGGCGGTATCTCTGCCGAACATATCCGTGCCCGCCGCACCGAGATTATGCCACCAAGCCATAGCAAAGGGAAGATGCTCTTTCATGGGTTTGCCCATAATAATTCTTTCAGCATCGTAATATTTGAAAGCAAAGGGATTGGTGCTGTTTGCACCCTCATACTTTACTTTGTCTGTGAAATCAAAATACATATTGATCACTCCTGTCTGTTTGGTAAAACAATTTATTAATTCTTACTGTTTCAATTATAACGCCGTCAGGCAATTGTTCCGAAATTATTTCGGATTTCGGTTGTATTTCCGCTTGTGAGATAGAAATCATATTCAAACGGAGCGTAGGATTGGAAAAGCATAGTTTTTGTAACGGCAATATACGACGTCTGAGGAGCCGTTGATGGGTCTTTGTTTGTTGTTGTTTCTCTTTCAAAAACACCGACGAGGAATTCGGTTTCGTCGGGAACGTAAACGCCGATGCCGAAGCTGTCGTCAAATTCGCCGATAAATGCGCCCCAGTTTTCATTATTGTAGAAATGGGGATAACCCGCATCGGGCCAGAAAATAAGATCGTTTTCGTAGGTAAGCTCTCCGTTTGTCCAGGGCTCGTTTCCGCTGTAATAAACAAATCTGTTAAGAGGCTCAATGCAATAGAATGCAGGAATTTCCTGAGACGTGATTACAGGCATATAGCCCGAAAAATCAACGAATCTGCACGAAACGTGAACAAGCTCACCGTCAAGCGAGTAGGTAGCTTCCATATAAGAGGGGGTAATATCTTCTTTGGGTTTTGCCCAGTCGAGGGGACGGCACTTGATGTAGATTGAATCCTCGTCAACCTTAAGGTCAACGATTTTGCTGTTTTCGTTGAACTGATTGCCTCCCTGTACGGGATTATAGCCCCAGAGGTTGCCCATAAATTCACCGCATTCATAGCCGCCTCCGGAGGTGCCGTAATATGACTGCTGAACAAGTCTGCCCGCATCAAATTTGTTAATGAGATTTACGCTCTCATCAACAACCTTTTCGCCGTAACGCTCGCCTGCGTTTGAGTCAACCTTTGTGTAGCCGTCAACGATAACGGTTTCAACGTTGTCGGTAAGGTTTTCCATATAGCTGAGTGCACCGCCCCAGAGAAGGTCAATGCCGATTTTATGATATTTATTCTCAATGTAAACTTCACGCTTCGGGATTTCTCTGTTAAAAAGAGCAAGACCGAGAATTTTTATTCTTGCCGAATCGCTGTTGATAGGCTCGAATGAAAGAGAGTAAATTGCATTTGCTTTCGTACCGTCAAGTACGTTATCAATAAAGGAATAAAACGTATTGTTGCCGGGCTCAAGGAAGAATTCTTCGCTTTTATCCTTAACTCCCGCACGGTAACTGATTTCACCCTTAACGTAAGAATCGCTTTCATAGGCAAGAGCAAAGTAGTTAAACCAGTCTGCATCTGTTTCGGCAAACTCTATTGCAGCTTTATCCTTGAGAGAAAGTACGCCGTCTGTTACCTCGCCGCCGATAATTTGAATATTTACCGTTTCTCCGCACAGCTCCATTTCGCTTTGGGAAAATCCGCCGACTCCGACCCACAATTCTTTGTTGATATTATCGGGCAGAAAGCTTATCGGATAGGTGAAAAATCCGATAATAAAAGAGAGAATAAGACTGAGAATTCTTATCATATTAATTACCTCTTATTTTATTATATAAATTGAGTTTATCACGGCTGAATAATTTAGTCAAGCAAAGCGGCGTTTAATTCAAAAAATACATTGAAAAATTTTTAAATTGCTGTATAATCTTCATAGAAAGAAGTGATGTGAATTGTATTATGCAATAGTATCGGCAGCCGTTATAATGTTTGGATTTCAGTTCTTTTTCAACGGCAAATATGAACAGAAAAACGGCAGCAGCTTTGCTTCGTCAATGCTTTTTATTTTTGGCGGAAGCTTAACGGGGCTGATTGCTCTGCTTGCGATTAACAAATTCGCAATCGAGTTTACACCCTATACTCTTATCTGGTCTGTTATTACCGCTCTTAATATGATGGCGTGTCTGTTTTGCAGCACGAAGGCTTTAACAAGAATTAACCTTTCGCTTTATTCAATTTTCTCGATGCTCGGCGGAATGGTTATGCCGTTTGTTGCGGGTCTTGTTTTTTACGGTGAAAAAATGACCGTCGGAAAAGCCGTGTGCTTTGCGGCGGTAACGGCTGCCCTGTGCCTTACTTTCAACAAGGGCGAGAGCAAAAAAGGCTGGATTTACTACATAGGAATTTTTGTGTTTAACGGACTTTCGGGCGTGCTTTCAAAGGCATATCAGGAAAGCGCTTATGAAAAAGCAAGCGAAGCGGGGTATTCAATTCTGAGTGCCGCCGTTGCCGTCGTGCTTTCGGGAATCATTCTTCTTGCAATTCGCAAAGACCTCAAAAAGCCCGATAAAAGCTCTGTTTTGCTTATGGCTGGCTACGGAGTATTCAATAAAATCGCAAATTTCCTTTTGCTTATATCCCTTGCTCATCTGCCCGCTTCAACTCAGTATCCTATGGTAACGGGCGGAGTTATGATAGTTTCAACCGTTCTCGGCTGCTTTACCGATAAAAAGCCGAGCAAAAAAGAGCTTATTTCAGTTGCACTTTCTTTCTTGGGAATAGCGGCACTGATACTCATATAACGGAGGGTTAAAATGAAAAGAAAATTACTGTCTATAATTCTTTCATTGGTTATGATATTTACGGCAATCCCCTTTATAAACGCTTCAGCTTCAGTAAGTGCAACGCTATATGATTTTTACGGTGACAATATGCTTTTTGAGCAGAACGAAGAAGCTGTTTTTGCAGGTATAGGCTCAGCAGGTGCAACTGTCAAAGCGGAGCTTTTGAATGGTGATAAAGTTGTTGCAAGCGGTGAAAACACAGTTGGTGCCAACGGAACGTTTACGGTTTCGTTTGATGCTCCTGCGGGCGGATACACCGAATACACCGTTCTTATTTCGGAAAACGGAAAAGAATTTGCAAAGCTCAAAAACGTTGTTTTCGGTGAACTCTGGATTTCCAACGGACAGAGCAATATGATGTATCCTCTCAATCAGGAAAAATACGGCAGAGAAATGCAGGCAAACGGCGAAAAGGGCAGTAAGTGGCTCCGCGTTCTCAAAACTCCCGCTTATCCCGAGTACAAAGGCTCAAGCGAGCTTTTACCCGCTTATCCGCAGGAAAACATATTCAATTCTTACTGGATAACAGGTGAGAGCGATTACGTTTACGGTATGAGTGCCGTAGGCTATTACTTTGCATCTCAGCTTATTGAAGAACTCGATATGCCCGTTGGAATTCTTGATATTTCGCTTGGCGGCTCATCGATTGCAAGCTGGATTTCAAGAGATGCTCTTGAAACTGACCCCGAGCTTAAAAACAAGCTTACACAAACGGGCAACTATGTTTCTCCCGAGGATTGGGAAGAGGATAATCAGAATGTTTATTCGCACATTGCAACCAATTATAATCTGAAAACTTACGCTCTGCGTCATTTCAGAGTTTCAGGTATGATATGGTATCAGGGAGAGAGCGATATATCATGGGAAGGCGAAACCTACGCAAAAGCCTTTGACCTGATGCAGAATTCGTATACAGAGCTGTTTGATTATAAAGGCGGAAAAATGCCGATTATTTACACTCAGCTTGCTTCTTACTTTTATGACGATACAGGTTTGCTTGTCAATGACAGAAATATGGTTTTTGCCGATATGCAGGAATCTCAGCCCGATTCAAGAGCAATGGTAACAATTCACGACATTCCGCTTACTTTTATCCCCGAAGCGGGTCTGATCCACCCCGAGCATAAAAAAGAAATCGGTGAAAGAATGGCAACCTGTGCCGAAGGTCTTGTTTACGGTGCAGACAGCGAATATACCGCCGCAACGCTTGAAAAGGCAGAAATCAAAGACGGCAGTGTTTACGTTACTTTCAAAAACGCAGGTGACGGAATTGCTTTTGACGGCGAAATTGCAAACGGTTTTGCCGTATGCGGCAAAGACGGTGTTTATGTGAAAGCCGATGCTGAAATTGTTTCGGAAAACACGGTAAGAATTTTCAGCAAGCACGTTACAGAGCCTGTTTCAGCAACCTATGCCTATGCACCAAACAATGATAATGCAAATCTTTATTCAACCGAAAACGGCGAAATTACAATGCCTGTAAGCCAGTTTGTAACCGATAAAACAGTCGGCACCAATTATTGGATTGAAAAGCCCTGGGCGGATTGCACACAGGGAACGTTCTGGCATCAGGATAACGAAAAATTAAGCAAATATTATCCTTGTTGGGAAGGGAAAAACGCTGAAATTGTTTTTGAAAACGGCTCGGGATTCAACGTTAAATCAACCGCAGCTGAATTCAGCATCAGCCCTCCGCTGACTTATAAAGACGTAACAGTTACCAAGACCATAGCAGACGTTGAAACCGATTACAGCGGTTACGGTAAAGCTTTTGTTTATATGCGAAATAACGGAAAAGAAGACGTGACGCTCAAAGGCTTCAGACTTATTAAAAATTCGGTTACCTGGTATGCACCGGAAGCTGACGGAAGCCTTGACGTTGAAGCGGTGATTCCCGCCGACGGTGATTGGCACTGCATAACCCTCAACCTCAACAAGCTCTATTTAAACGGTAACGAGGGTGGCTTTGCCTATCCGAACAGCAAGCTTTCAAGCGTACAGGATATTGAGCTGATGTTTGAGGGCGAAAATGCCGATATAAACCTTGGTGTAATTGAATTTGCACCCTCAACAGATGACGATAAAGTTTCATTTGATGCTGATATTTCAAAGGCAGATACAGTATTTGAGAAATTATCTGCTCTGTTTACAATGCTTATCGGAGCGATAGTTAATATCTTTTCATAAAAAACAACCGTAAGACGATTTGTCTTACGGTTGTAATTTTTTTATTCTTTTTCGCCGTTTCTGATTGCAACTCGTCTTACCTTGCCGCTGAAGGTTTTGGGCAGGGCGTCAACAAATTCAATGATACGGGGGTATTTGTAAGGAGCGGTGTTGACCTTAACGTAGTTCTGAAGCTCTTTAACAAGCTCAGGAGAGCCTTCGTAGCCTTCACGAAGGACAACAGTCGCTTTTACAACAAAGCCTCTCACGGGGTCAGGAACGCCCGTAACGGCAACTTCAAGAACAGAAGGATGCTCAAGCATAACGCTTTCAATTTCAAAGGGTCCGATTCTGTAGCCCGATGACTTGATAACGTCGTCGTTTCTGCCGAAGTAAACGAATCTGCCCTGTTCATCTCTGTATGCAAGGTCGCCGGTGTGGAAAAATCCGTTTCTGTAAGCGTCGGCAGTTTCTTCTTCACTGAAGTTATAGCTTGCAACAACGCCGCAGGGATGCTCTTCGGGTGAAGGAGCTTTGATACAGATTTCACCGATTGTTCCTCGCTGACAGTGATTGCCGTTATCATCGAGAATATGAACGCGAAGTCCGGGAGCGGGGAAACCGATAGCACCGGGAATGGGCTTTGTCCAGGGATAAAGCGTACAGATGCTGACGGGTGTTTCGCTCATACCGAAGCCTTCGTGAATTTCAAGGCCTGTTGCCTCTTTCCACTTGTTGAAAATGTCAGCGTTAAGAGCTTCGCCGGCAGTACAGCAGTGAACGATTGAGGAAAGGTCATATTTGCTCACGTCATTCTGAAGCATAAGGCGGTACATTGTGGGGGGCACGCAGAAGGTTGTAACTCTGTATTTTTCAAGCTTTGAAAGAATATCAGCGCCGTCAAACTTATCAAAGTCATAAACCATAATAACGCTTTCGCCCATCCACTGACCGTAGTATTTACCCCAGAGGGATTTTGCCCAGCCTGTGTCTGAAACGGTGAAATGAACACCGCCGTCAACAACGTGATGCCAGAAAACGCCCGTCATAATGTGACCGAGGGGATATTTGAAATCGTGAGCGATGATTTTGGGGTAACCCGTTGTGCCCGATGAGAAATTGATAATCATAGTGTCATCAACGGTTGTTGCGGCATCGCCGGTGGGTCTTGTCCAGCTCTCGTCAGCCTTATCAAAGCCCTCTTCAAAGTCAATCCAGCCTTCAACGTTCTTATGCTTTGTAACAAACTTCTTAACGATTGTTTCGTACTGACCTTCGCCGCCGTCAAAATACTCTGTGCATTCATCGTCGCCCGTGATAAGAGCGTATTTGATTTCAGCCTTGTTACAGCGGTAAACGTAGTCCTTTGCCTTAAGCATATTTGAAGCAGGCACCATTATTGCACCGATTTTGTTGAGTGCAAGGGTAACAATCCAGAAAAGATAGCTTCTTTTAAGAACAAGCAATACGGGGTCGCCTTTTTTTACGCCCTGTGAAACAAAATAGTTTGCAGCCTTGTCCGAAAGACGCTTCATATCGCCGAATGTGAAGCGTTTTTCTTCACCGTTCGCAGAGATATAAAGCAGAGCTTCTTTGTCGGGCTTTTCTGTGCCGAGAACGTCAATTACGTCGTAAGCATAGTTAAAAGTGTTTTCGTATGAAATTTTAAAATTTTCCTGACAGTCCGAAAGAGAAACAAAGGATTCTCTTGTTCTGCCGATAAATTTTTCGTAAATCGCCATTATAAATATAAATCTCCGTAAATTATTTCAGAACAAGAGCAATGAATTCTGCGGGGCTCTCACCGATGTTTTTGTGTGCGTGGGGGATGGTGGAATCGAAATACGCGCTGTCGCCCTCGTTAAGCTCATAGCAGATATCGCCGATATAGAGCATAAGCGAGCCTGAAAGAACGTAGTCGAATTCCTGACCCTCGTGTTCATCCATAACGGGAGGGTTGCCGTTGGGTTCGATTGTAACGTGGAAAGGCTCTGCCTTCTTATCCTTGAAGGTATAAGCAAGGTGAGCAAACTCGTAACCGGGGTTACGGTTAACAACAAAGCCTTTGCCTTTCTTTACAACGGTACAGGTTGAAAGTCTGGGCGATTCACCGCTGATGATGTCCAGAATATCAACGCCGAGAATAATAGCAATATTGTTGAGAGTGCTGATAGCGAAATCGTATTCGCCGTGCTCAAAAGCAATATAGTCTTCTTCAGAAATTTCAAGTTTCTGAGCCATTTCCGAAGCGGAAATGTCACAGGTTTCACGAAGCGAAGCAACTCGCAGGCCGATTTCTTTTAATTCAAGCATGTGGGTTTCTCCTTAATTATTTTATTAGTCAAAATTATAACCGAGTTCAACTGCTTTAATGTTGAGGGCAAGAAGGCTCTGCTTCTTTGCGGGAACAACCTTTGCCATAACCTTTTCAACGTTTTCATAAGGCATAACGCCCGCTTTTTTGATCATATAGCCAATCATAATCATATTGGCAAGACCTGAAAGACCTTCGTCTGAAGCAAGCTTTGTTGCGGGAATGTAATAAGCTTCAACGTCACTTCTTTCAACCTTGCGGTCAATAAGAGAGCTGTCAACGAAAATCTTTGCGCCGGGTACTGCTGCGTTTTCGAACTTATCGAGTGAGGGAAGGTTCATTGCGATAAGAACGTCGGGCTCTGAAACGATGGGGGAGCCGATAGGAGTATCGCTGAGGATAACGGAGCAGTTACAGGTGCCGCCTCTCATTTCGGGACCGTATGAGGGAAGCCAGCTTACCTCACGGTTTTCAATAAGTCCGTCATAAGCAAGGAACTTGCCTGAGAAGAGGATACCCTGACCGCCGAAACCGGCAAGAAGAATCTGATGTGTCATAATTATTCTGCCTCCTTTTCTGCAGTCTTATCTTTGTAAACGCCGAGAGGATAATAAGGAAGCATATTTTCCTCAAGCCATTCGAGTGCTTTTTCGGGAGTAAGACCCCAGTTTGTGGGGCAGGTTGAAACAACTTCGATAAGTGAGAAGCCTTTGCCCTCAACCTGATTCTGGAAAGCCTTTTTGATAGCCTTCTTTGCATTCTTAACGTTCTTTACGTTGTTAACTGCAACTCTTTCAACGTAGGTTGCGCCGTCAACGTTCTGAAGAAGCTCGCTTACCTTAACGGGAAGACCAACTGTTTTGGGGTCTCTGCCGTAAGGAGAGGTCTGTGTAACCTGACCGGGAAGGGTTGTGGGAGCCATCTGACCGCCTGTCATACCGTAAATAGCGTTGTTGACAAAGATAACGGTGATGTTTTCGCCTCTTGCTGCCGAGTGTACTGTTTCAGCAGTACCGATAGCGGCAAGGTCGCCGTCACCCTGATATGTAAATACGATGTTTTCGGGGAGTGAACGCTTAACGCCTGTTGCAACTGCGGGAGCTCTGCCGTGAGCAGCCTCAATCATATCGCAGTTAAAATAGTTATAAGCGAAAACGGAGCAACCAACGGGTGCAACGCCTACTGTTCTGCCTTCGATGCCGAGTTCGTCAATAACTTCGGCAACAAGGCGGTGGATAATGCCGTGTGTGCAGCCGGGGCAATAATGGAGCGGAACGTCTGCAAGGGCCTTGGGTTTTTCAAAAACTATCATTATTTGTCACCTCCGACTGAGTTTGCCTTGTTGATGGAATCAAGAACGTTTTCTGTTGTGGGAATCATACCGCCTACGCGGTTGCAGAGAAGAACGGGCTTCTTGCAACGGATTGCAAGTTCAACGTCTTCAATCATCTGACCCATTGAAAGTTCAACGCTGATGAATGCCTTTACTTTGTCGGCAGCTGCGTTGAGAACCTTCTTGGGGAAGGGCCAGAGGGTGATGGGACGGATCATACCGACCTTGATGCCCTGTGCTCTTGCCTTGTCGATTGCGTTCTTTGAAACTCTTGCTGCAACACCGTATGCAACGATGCAGATTTCTGCGTCATCCATAAGGTATTCGTCATACATAACTTCGTTTTCTTCGATTACTGCGTAACGCTCATAGCGTTCCATATTGTATCTTTCGAGTTCATCGGGCTGAATGAAGAGTGAGTTAACAACGTTGTGCTCACGCTCGCATTTTGTGCCGCAAGCAGCCCAGCCTGATTTGTCATATTCCTTAACTTCGCCCATATCAAGTGAAACGGGCTCCATCATCTGACCCATTGTGCCGTCTGAAAGAAGCATAGCGGGCATTCTGTATTTATCTGCAAGGTCAAAGCCCTTGAAAGTAAGGTCAACCATTTCCTGAACTGAAGCGGGAGCAAGAACGATGAGCTTGAAGTCGCCGTGACCTGCGCTCTTTGTTGCCTGGAAGTAGTCTGACTGTGAGGGCTGAATACCGCCGAGACCGGGACCGCCTCTCTGTACGTTAACGATAAGTGCGGGAAGGTCTGAACCTGCAAGGTATGAGATACCTTCGCTCTTGAGTGCGATTCCGGGGCTTGAGCTTGAAGTCATAGCTCTTTTGCCTGCTGCAGCAGCGCCGTAAACCATATTGATAGCTGCGATTTCGCTTTCAGCCTGAAGGAATGTTCCGCCGATAAGGGGCATTCTCTTTGCCATATAAGCAGCGATTTCTGTCTGGGGTGTGATGGGATAACCGAAGTAATGGCGGCAGCCTGCCATAATAGCGGCTTCTGCAAGAGCTTCGTTACCCTTCATTAAAACTTTATCAGCCATTTTTATTCCTCCTTATTTCTCAACCGTAATTACACAGTCGGGACACATTGTTGCGCAGAAAGCGCAACCGATGCAAGCTGACTGGTCTGTGATGCCTGCGGGGTGATAACCCTTGGCGTTGATTTCATCCTTGAGCAATGCAACGATTTTTTTCGGGCAAGCTCCTACGCAAAGGCCGCAGCCCTTGCAGCGGTCTATGTTAAATGTTACTTTTGCCATATCTTTTCCTCCTGTTTTGCCCACGATTGTCTTACATAAAGCGTAATCGGGAAGCAGTTTGTAACTTTACTTTTGAGTGATTCGTATAAATCGTCTCTGACAGTTGTCATTCTTACGGGTAATGAGGTCGCTTCTGAAATCTCTTCAGCATATTTAAGTGAAGAGAGAACGTCTTCTTCAGTTGTTTCGCTGCCGAGGTTGGAGTTATTTATAATTCCCGTAAACTTCATTCCGCAAGCTGTTTCAATTTCCTGCATAACCGCAAGGGTTGAAGCACAGTCGCGGGTAAGCGGCCTGAATTTGTTTATTACAAAAAGCAATTCGTAGTCATTCTGGCTGAGAATGGCAGGGGCGTATCTGCCAAGGGCAAGAGCGCCTCTGTCATCACCGCCGACGTCAATAACCGCGTGAACGGATTCATCGTCGATTATTGCGTAGGCTTCTGCCGGAAGAGCGGGAACGTCAACGTTTGAGTTTGCGTACTCCGAAGAAATCAGGTGAATACCCTTGCTTTCAAGGAAAGCTTCGCTGTCCTTGGTTCGGAAATAGGGGTTTACAATGTCGAGGTCGGCAATGCTGACCTTATCGAACTGATTTTTAAGACGGAGAGCGTAGTTGACCGCAACGTTTGTTTTGCCGCTGCCGTAATGACCTGCGAAAAGCGTTATTCTTTTTGCGTTCATATCATTAAAGAACTGTTACCCAGCCGAAGGGATCTTCAACGGTGCCGCCCTGAATACCTGTAACGGTATCGTAGAGCTTCTGGCTGATTTCGCCGATGTTGCCGCCGTTGATGGCCATAACGTCGTCCTTATAACGAAGCTTGCCTACGGGTGAGATAACTGCAGCTGTGCCTGTGCCGAAGCATTCTTCAAGAGTGCCGTTATTCTGGGCTTCAAGGAGCTCTTCAACGGAAATCTTTCTTTCTTCAACGGGAAGACCCCAGCTCTTGCAAAGCTGAATTACTGAGTTTCTTGTGATACCGGGAAGAATGCTGCCGTTGAGCATGGGAGTAACGATTGTGCCGTTAATCTTAAAGAAGATGTTCATTGCGCCAACTTCTTCGATATACTTTCTTTCAACGCCGTCAAGCCAGAGAACCTGTGAATAGCCGTCGTCGTGAGCCTTAACCTGAGCTGCAAGGCTGGCAGCGTAGTTACCGCCTGTTTTTGCAAAGCCCATACCGCCCTTAACTGCTCTTACGTAGTCGTCTTCAATCCAGATGCCAACGGGAGCAAGACCGCTTGAATAGTAAGCACCTGAGGGAGAAAGGATAACGATGAAGAGGTAAGTCTTTGAGGGAGCAACGCCGAGGAAATCATCGGTTGCGATGATGAAGGGACGGATGTAGAGCGATGTGCCGGGAGCTGAGGGAATCCAATCCTTGTCAACTCTAACGATTTCGCTTACAGCCTGAACAAAATCCTCAACAGGAAGCTCGGGAATGCAAAGACGCTTGTTGGTGTCGTTTGTTCTCTTGGCGTTCATTTCGGGTCTGAAAAGACGAACTTCGCCGTCAGCGCCCTTATATGCCTTAAGACCTTCGAACATTTCCTGGCCGTAGTGGAAAACCATGGATGCAGGGGAGAGAGAGAGGTTTGAGTAAGGAACGATTCTGGGATCGTGCCAGCCCTGACCCTCGGTGTAATTCATGATAAACATATGGTCAGTAAAGACTTTGCCGAAGCCGAGATTGTTTTCATCGGGCTTCTGCTTGGGGGTTGTTGTTCTTTCAATTTTGATATTTAACATTTTAAACACCCTTTCGGTAGATTATTTATTAGTTGAGTCCGTATTTCTTTGCTGCTTCTTCACGCATCTTATATTTAAGAATCTTGCCTGCGGCATTCATCGGGAAGGCGTCAACAAATTCAATGTAGCGGGGAACTTTATGTCTTGCCATATGGGATTTGATGTAATCCGACATATCTTCAACGGTCATGCTCTGATCTTCTTTAAGAATGATGCAAGCCATAATCTCTTCGCCGTAGCGTTTATCGGGAACGCCGATAACCTGAACGTCCTTAACTTTATCGTGGGTAAGAATGAATTCCTCGATTTCGCGGGGATAAATATTCTCGCCGCCTCTGATGATCATATCCTTAAGTCTGCCGGTTATCATATAGTATCCGTCGGGTCTTCTGCAGGCGATATCGCCGCTGTGAAGCCAACCGTCGGCATCGATTGCGTTTTCGGTAGCTTTGGGCATTTTGTAATAGCCCTTCATAATATTATAGCCTCTTGCAACGAATTCGCCGTTTTCGCCGTCGGGCAAATCTTCACCTGTTTCGGGGTCGATGATTTTGCATTCAACGTTGGGGAATGCACTGCCTACGGTTTCGGTGCGAAGTTCAAGAGATTCGTCAACCTGACCCATTGTGCAGCCGGGAGAAGCTTCTGTTTCGCCGTAAACGCTCAGAATTTCTCTCATATTCATTTCAGCTGCAGCCTGTTTCATAAGAGCGGGCGGGCAGTTTGCACCGGCCATAATACCTGTTCTCATATATGAGAAATCGGTTTTTGCAAAGTCCTCGTGCTGGAACATTGCAATGAACATTGTGGGAACACCGTTGAAGCAGGTGATGTGTTCAAGGTTGATGCATGCGAGTGATGACTTTGCCGAGAAATAAGGCAGAGGCGAAAGTGTGCCGCCGTGAGTCATCATAGACGTCATTGAAAGAACCATGCCGAAGCAGTGGAACATAGGAACCTGAATCATCATTCTGTCGGCTGTGGAAAGGTCCATTCTGTCGCCGATGCACTTACCGTTGTTAACGATGTTATAGTGAGTAAGCATAACGCCCTTGGGGAAGCCTGTTGTGCCCGAAGTATACTGCATATTTGCAACGTCGTGGCAGTCAACTGCGGCCGCTCTGCGGTAAACCTCTTCAACAGGAACCCTGACAGCCATATCCATAGCCTCTTCCCAGGTGAGGCAACCCTTCTGGCGGTAGCCTACGGTAATAACGTTACGAAGGAAGGGGAGCTTGCGGCAGTGAAGGGGTTTGCCGGGTACCGCAACCTCAAGCTCGGGGCAAAGCTCTGCAATTGCCTGAGCATAGTTTGAATCGAGGCACGATTCGATGGTAACGAGAGTGTGAGTATCGGACTGTCTGAGAAGATACTCAATCTCGTGAATTTTGTAAGCGGTGTTGACCGTAACGAGAACAGCGCCGATTTTTGTTGTTGCCCAGAAGGTGATGAACCACTGGGGAATGTTTGTTGCCCAGACGGCAACCTTATCGCCGGGTTTTACGCCCAGAGCGATGAGTGCCCTTGCGCAGTTGTCAACGTCGTCACGGAATTCTTTGTAAGTTCTTGTGTAGTCGAGCGTTGTGTACTTATAAGCGAGCTGGTCGGGGAACTTTTCAACCATTGTGTCAAGCACCTGTGAGAAGGTCTTGTTGATAAGCTTGTACTTTTCCCAGACGAACTTGCCTTCGCCGCTTCTGTTTGTGTAAAGAAGCTCCTCTGTGGGTTTCTTGTTATCGTAATTGTTGATTGCGTTGATGAAATGGGGAAAAACTATATCGGCAATGCCGAAATCTTCGAGAGTTTCGGGCTGGCATTCGTAAGAAACAAAGCCGTCATAGTTAACCGATTCAAGAGCGCGGAGCATTGTTGAAAGGGGAAGGTTGCCTTCACCGATAAGACGGTATTTTGTTTCACCGTCTTCAACAACCGAGTCCTTGATGTGAACGTGTTTGATGTAAGCACCGAGGTTGGTGATTGTTGTGTCGGGCTCTTCGCCGAAATCTCTGTAGGGATGGTTCAAATCCCAGAGTGCGGCAAGATTGTCGCAGGCAAAAACGTTAAGCAAATCACGAAGACGAGAAGTATCGGCATAAATGCCTACGGTTTCAACAAGAAGAGCAATGTTATCCTGCTCCGCCTTGTCGATAAGTCTGCCGACAAGTGAGGTTACGTTTGAATCCTCAGCCTTGTTGCCTTCGCCTGTTGAGTAGGCGTGAATTCTGACGTAAGGGCATCTGATTCTTGCGGCAATTTCTATTGCGGTTGCAATTTCTTCAAAGCTTTCGTCTGCCGAATTACCGTCTGCAACGTTGCAGAAAGTATCAATGCAGGGGATTGAAAGAGCTTTTTCGTGAAGCTTGTGTACTGTTGCCGCTGAGTTTGATTTATTGAACGGTGCGTCGGAGCCTGTGAATCTGCTGTCTGTAATGTTATGGATTTCAATTCCGCTGAAACCGAGTTCACTTGCAGTGTTTACAAATTCTGCCCATGAAAGCTCCTTCCAACCGTTTGTTGAAAATGACAGTTTCATACAGCTTTCTCCTCGTAAACGATTTTGTTAAGGGCGTTAATGTAGGCAATTATGCTCGAGCCGATAATGTCGGTTGAAATGCCTTTGCCCGAATAGAGCTTACCGTTTGAACGAAGCTTTACAACAGCTTCACCCATAGCTTCGCGGCCTTCGGTAACGGACTGAATCTGAAAATCGTCAAGCTCATAGTGATGACCGATAATCTGTTCAATCGTAAGGAAAGCGGCATCGATGGGACCGTCGCCCATACCTACGCCTTTGAGTGTTCTGTTAACTTTTTCAAGAACAATGTTAGCTGTTGATGAAATTACGTTACCGCTGTTGATAACGTAGCTCTGGAGTCTGTAAGTAGGGGGTACCTGATGAGCAACGGTGGCAATGATTGCGTCAAGCTCTTTTGCGCCAACCTGTTTTTTGCCCGCAATATCCTTGAAAGCTTCAAACACTTTTGAAGTATCGTCTTCGCTCAGCTCATAGCCGAGAGCAACGATTGCCTTGCTTACGCTTGCGATGTCTGCTGTGTTGTCAAGCAGAACGTTGCTTGCGGTAAGGTCAGCACCGTAATTGAGCTTTGAGCCTGTATGCTTGGTGTTGATAAGGCGGAGAATCTGGTTGGCGGAATGGTTGATTGCCATTGAGTTGACGTCGTAGCTGATGCCGAGGGTGTGACCCTTGACCTGAAGAGCCTTCATAACGCTTTCAAGGTCTGTGAGGGCTTCGTTGCCGACGCAGGTTTTAATCTGGCTTACGCCTTCTGCAAGGCAGCTGAAAATGCAGGCGTTTGCCATATCGAGAGCATTGCTGCATTCAACGCTCATTGCAATATCTTTTGCGGCGGGAACCGCTTCGTAAAGTTCTTTGATAAGCTCTGCAAATTCAGAGGGGAGCAATGCACCTGCGGTGTCGCAGAGGGTAACGGTTTTTGCACCGTTTTCAATTGCAACCTTAACTGCCTCGAAAAGATAAGCCTTTTCTGCTCTTGTTGCGTCTGCAGCGGAAAATTCAACGTCGCCGCAGATTGAAGCGCAGTATGACGTGAGCTCTGCAATAAGCTCAAGCATCTTGGCAGGTTTTTTGTGGCAGATATATTCCATCTGAACCGCCGAAACGGGAAGTGAAACGATAAGTCTGGGTTTTGCTGTGCCTGAAATTGATTTCATTGCAATATCCGCTTCGCTCTTTGTAAGACCGACAGGGCAAGCTAGAATGCTGTTTTTAAGGAGGGGACTGATTGTGCGCAAAACGAGTGTGTCGATTTTTTCATCAACAATGGGAGCTGACTCGATAACGTCAATTCTGAGGTTATCAAGCTGTTTTGCAATTTCAATCCTTTCTTTGAAGCTGAGGGCGATTTCACCCCTGCGTGCGCCTTCTCTGAGAGTGGCGTCTGCGATTGTGATTTTTCTCATGGTTTTCTCTCCTTAAAACAGCATATCAAGAAGATATGCAAATGAATTCACTTATTCAATAATAAATAAGTATCAAATATTATATATCAGTTTCAGGGCGATTGTCAATAAAAATACGCCTCTTTTGGTGAGGTTTACGCAATTCCGTAGAGAGCAACAACATAAATTGTCTGTATGAAAATTAATATATGTAAATTGCACAAAGAAACGATGCTTGGTTTGTGAATTTAAAATAAGTGAAATCGAAAAAACTGTTTTAATTTATAAATATATTGCAATTATCAAAAGTGTTTGATATAATCCGAATTAGGTATAATTATGCAGAAAGGGGAATGAATTTGCGGCTTACAAAGAGAAGTATCAACAGTAAAAATCCCGATTACAAAAAGATAAAAGCTCTTTACGATTCCTCTTTTGAAAGGAATGCACATCCGTCATTCCGAAAGCTGAGCTTAAGAGCAAAAAAGGAAAACGTAGCCTTTGAAGCTTATTATCTTGACGGTAAATTCTGCGGCCTGGCGTGCATAGTTTTCAATGACGACGCAGTGTATATTCAGTGTATATCCATTGCGGGAAGATACCGTTCAAAGGGTATCGGCAGTGCGGTTGTTTCCGATATAAAAAACCGTGCTCAGGGCAGACCTGTTTTTGCCGAGGTTGAGAGGCACAAAGAGGAAAGTCACGATAACGCAAGAACGCTCAAAACCCTTGAGTTCTTTGCAAAAAACGGTTTTTGTGACACCGGATTTTCGGTTAAAAGAAAGCAAAAAATGCTTGCCGTAATTTCTGACTCATACGGCTTTACGGCAGAAAAACTTTTTGAAATCTGCAACGGATATTCGATGGGATTTTATTCTCCGGAAATCACAGTCAACCGATGAATATTTTGCAAATTATGAATTATTATACATAGGAGAAAGAGTATGGTTCAGGTTGCCGCCGCCCTTATATGGAAGGGTGAAAAGTTTATGATTTGCCAGCGCCCGCTCAACAAAACACGTGCCCTTGAATGGGAGTTTGTCGGCGGTAAAGCGGAGCCGGGCGAAACCCTCGAGCAAGCCCTCATCAGAGAGTGCCGCGAAGAAATCGGCGTAACCGTAAAGGTGGGAAGCATCTATATGGAGGTTGACCACGTTTACCCGGATATCACGATTCATCTCACTCTTTTCAACGCGGAAATTACAGAGGGTGAGCCTCAGATGCTGGAGCATAACGACATTAAATTCATAACTCCCGATGAAATAGGCAATTACGAATTCTGTCCCGCAGATGACGGGATTCTCAAGCGGATTATCAGTGATTTTGGCTAATAAATAAGGTAAAAAATATTATAATATTGATATAGACTTTGATTAAAAATTGTGATATTATAAGTATTAATGTTAAAAGCAAATTTTTCCGAAAAATGTAAAAACTATTGTATTTTCTGCATTGCCGCATATACTGTGCCTTATGTCGGCAGTCCCCATGCAGTTTATATGAGGAGATTTTGAAATGAAGTTTAAATACAGAGCAACTGTTATTATCCCCATATATAACAGAGGCCACATGGTAAAGGTTGCTTTCGACTCACTTCTCAAGCAGAATATGAGATTTGAAAATATACAGGTTCTTATTGTAAACGACGGCTCAACAGATGACAGTTTCAACATCTGCCGTAAGCTTGCAGAACCTTATACCAACGTTTTCGTTATTGACAAGCCCAACGGGGGAGTCAGCTCTGCGCGCAACTGCGGTTTGAAGCATGCAGAGGGTAAGTATATTTTCTTCCTTGACGATGACGATATGCTTTCGCCCGAAACTATCAGAAACGTCTGCAGTTTCTATGATACCTGCTATGACGAAGTTGATCTCGTTACCTATCCCATTGCAAACCTTTATAATGACGTTATCAAAAAGAGCAGACATTTCAGATACAGATATCTGAATCAGAGCGGCGTTTATGACCTGAACGACGTTCCCGCCGCCGTTCAGACAACAATCAACGTCTGTATCCGCAATAAGTTTGCAGATAACGTTATGTTCGACGAAAGCCTTGCCTATATGGAAGACCAGGCATTCAACAACAAAGTCCTTTCGCAGAAGCTTAAAATCGGTTTCTGCACCGAGGGCGAATATATTTATAATCACCACGAAAACAGTGCTGTAACTCTTTCGTCCAATCCGATAAAGAGCTTTGAAGCATTCATTTCATATTTTGAAAGTCTGTTTTCAAAATACGAAGAAGTGCCCAAATACTATCAGTGCTGTCTTCTCCACAATCTTACATACAGAATGAAGGATAACATCCTTTTCCCGTATCATTACAGCGAAGAGGATTATGCCCGCGCAATGGACAGAATATCCGGTCTTATGGCTAAGATTGACGAAGTAACCCTTTTCAAAGAGTTCCCCGTGGACGCTTTCTATAAGGTGTATTTCCATACTTTCAAAAAGAATAAAAAAGCGGTTGTGGAATTTACTCCCGAAGCGCAGAATCTTTCTGTTGACGGCGAAGTTCTTCTCAGCAGAGAAAACGTTATGTTTGTTTCAAACCGTTTCTATTTCGACGGCTATAAATCAAGATTTATCGGCTATATAAGAACGCCCTTCTTTATGTTTGCCGATAAGCCGAAGCTTTTCATCAACTATAAAGGCGGCAAAAGAAAAGAAATTGAGCTTAAGGAATCATCATACAGCTACTATTACTGCGACCATAAATGCGCAAAGAACTGGATGTTTGATTTCACCGTAGACTGCGATAAAACAACCGATTTCTGGTTCAGTTCGGAAGTTAACGGAGTTGACTATCCCTGCAAGTGCGAATTCAACACAAAATTCGTTGCAAGGTCAAGCCGTCCCGGATTTATCGCTCTCAAAAACAACACCCGAATTCAGCTTTACAAAGACGTTTTCAAAGTCAGAAAAATGTCTTCAACCGAATATAAATTCAGAGACCTGAAACGAATGCTTCATCTCGCCGTTGCTTCGCCTAAAATCGGATTTGCATTTTTAAGAGTAAAGATGCTCAAGAAAAACAGAATCTGGCTTTATAACGATAACCTTTATACCGTAAAGGATAACGGCTACTATCAGTTCAAGCACGATTTTGGAAAGAATGACGGTATTGAAAGATACTTCATTCTTGACGGCGACCCCGCAAGAATGAAAGGTCTGTTCACAGAAGAAGAGCTTAAATACGTAATTCCTTTCGGCTCACCCAAGCACGAGCTTCTCTACCTTGCGAGCGAAAAGATTATTACTGCTTTCTGCGAGTATTCGGCATTCTGCCCCATCACACGCAAAAAAGAGCGACTTTTCTTTGACCTTATCAATTCCGAGGTTATTTACCTTCAGCACGGAATTCTTCACGCAACAACCCCCACAAAGTATTCGCGTGACAGAGTTATGGTTGATAAAATCGTCGTATCGTCAGGCTTTGAAATTGAGAATTTCACAAAGAATTACGGCTATCCCGAATCCGACCTTATTCCTTCGGGTATGCCCAGATATGATTATACCGATATCACCAAAGAGCCTCAGAATAAGATTCTTTACGCTCCTTCATGGAGAGATAAGCTTATCGGTAAATATATTCAGCGTGAAAGAAAGCTTTACGACAGCATACTGACCAACTCAAACTATTATAAAGGCATCGTGGCTTTCCTCACAAACCCGAAGCTTCTTGAATCTCTTGAAAAGAATGACGTTGTGCTTGAATTCAAGCCTCACCCCAACTTCAGAGGCTATGCTCACCTGTTTGATGATTTCCTCAGCGACAGAATCAAACTTGCCGAGCCCAACGTTCAGCTTGAAGATTACAAGCTTTTTATAACCGACTTCTCAAGCTTCAATTTCGACTTCCTTTATCACGGACGTCAGCTTCTCTATTTTGTTCCCGACCTTGATGAATTCAAGTGCGGTGCGGTAACGTTCTACAGGGGATTGGATATTCCCTTTGAAGAGGCATTCGGCGACTACGCTTTTGATGCCGAAACGGCAGCAGAGCTGGCAGTCAAGAGAATTGAATGCGGATTTGAAACCGATGAGAAATATAAGAAAAAAATTTACGAATTCTTTATTTCGAAAGGTGACCACTGCGAAAAGCTTTATCAGTATCTTATCAAAAGCGAAAGATAAAGTTTCAGCCCAAGTTTTTAAAACTTGGGCTGTTTTTTTATAAAAAAACCTCACAAACTTTTTGAAGCAAAGTGAGCGGGGTTCGACATAGTTTGTTCAAAACTAACAAAATATTAACCTCTGATTTGTAAATATAACCAAAATAAATACGGAAGTGAATTGAATTTTATAAAGGCTGAATAATTACCCGAAAGCTAAAACTTGTGAAAGTTGCACTAAATAGATTGTGCTTATTTGTGCAAAATGACTTGACTTTTTTGAAAATCGGTGTATAATAAAGCCATAACAAGAAGAAAGGATGAATGAAATGATTTACAAAGATTACACAAACGAAATCGAAAAGGGACTTATTCGTGAAATAGAAAGCGAAAAGAAATTCCTCACATTCAGAAAGCTTCTTAAGATCTTTGAGCTCAATTCTCTGCTCAACGGTTAAGAAGCCGTTCTCTGAGAAAACGTCACGGCGAAAGCCAAGTTCTCCGTGATTTTATATATCCGTACGGGCTTGCCCGTATCGGCAACAGGAAATATTTAAAGCAGGCTTAATGATAAGCCTGCTTTTTTTGTTTATATTGAAACTAATTTATCGCCGACAGGTTTAAGAAACTGCGGAAAATCTTTGAAAGTATGTACGGTTATCTGTTCTTCGCTTGTAAGGAAGGAGTCGACAAAAAGAACGTATCCTTCGGGGAAATCGCTGTGGCTGACTCCTTTGAGAAACCAGGTGATTTCGGGGAAGGCACAGGTTGAAGCGTCAACAATCATATCTTTTGAAACGTGGTTGTGACCGCAGTCAACAGCCTGTACGTAGCCGTTTTCAAAGGTTTTGCCTACTGGAGCAAAGGTTGCGCCGATGCTCATTTCTTTCGAGCAGATAAGCATATCCGAGTGGATTGCATCACCTGTTGTAACGGGAATGCTCGGGATATTGTAGCCCGAAAAAATCATAACTTCCGTACCGTTTGCCATAGCTGTCTGAATAATCTCGGGAAGCTTTTTCTGAACGTTATAATGGTATTCGTCTATTTTTTTGGTAAATTCGGTTTCGGTATAGTTTTCGCCAAATTTGTTGAGCTTTGCCTTTTCAAAATCGTCAATGGTAACGAATGACCAGACGCCCGCAAGGTTTCCGAAAGCAAAAGAAAGATATTCGTCATAAATTCTGTCATACTGACTGTCAAGCACGCCGTCAAGCCATAAAAGCAGACCGTCGATTACGT
>JAZQKN010000111.1:0-7837 GCA_045542175.1 Acutalibacteraceae bacterium
GGAAGCGAAAAATACTATCCGCATCTTGAAAATCCTGAATACGATGAAACCGCTCGTTTCAGAGAGATTTATGTTCACGATTCAAGCTTTGAAGAAGTGGATGTAATGGCAGGCAGCAAAATCCGTATTGATACAAGAAGAAAACCGAGAAAAGGCATCATCTGCGTACAAATCGGTGACTTTACACCGTTTCTCACCATCGCAAAGCAACACAAAGATGATATGATTTTCGGTTTCCTTAACAAAAATTTCGCTTGGTTTTCCTGTCCCGCAAACAAGGTGGATAGTATAGTAAATTTCATAGGTGTACCGACCGATGATTGATGATTAAACCATACATACAGCAACACTCCATGGAGTCAAATCCATGGGGTGTTGGTTTTTATCACCACACTTTAATTTCAGTTGATAAAAATCTTTCTGTATGTTAAACTTAAATTATAAAAAACAACAAAGAAGCATTGTTATGAATGATAAAACATCAGAGGTGAGTATATGAACAGTACAGAAAGAGTATGCAATACAATTCTCGGCAAAGAAATCGACCATCAGCCTATATACGGATGGCTCAAAGAAAATCTCGGCGTTGAAATTTCAATGAAGTTCGGAAGCGTTGAAGACTTTGAGGACAAATTCGAGTTTGATGCGGCGCATATTTTCGGCGGTCCGTGGTCATTTGACGGCGAATCGTTTGATAAAATAAGAGCCCGACACAATGAACTTACCCCGGATGTGCTTCTTGATTATAATCTTTTCACCGTACCCGATAACGATTCGGATTTCGAGCAGGTAAAAAGAGAAATTGCTCATCACAAACAGAGAGAACGCTTCTGCTATATGCAAACACCGGGACTTTTTGAGCATTTCAACACAGTTTTCGGCATTGAAAACCATCTTTTATACACCGCACTTTACCCCGAAGAGCTTTGTGAGCTTTACAGACGGCAGGCTGAATGGACAATGAGATTTGCCGACAAGTGCATTTCTTTGGGTGCAGATATGATACACATTTCGGACGACTGGGGCTCGCAGAAGGATATACTTTTCAGCCCCGACACATGGAAGGAAACCATATATCCTAACATGAAAATGATTGTTGATCATATTCATTCCAAAGGTGTTTTGGCAAGCCTTCATTCCGACGGATGCATCAGAAAAGTGCTTGACGGTGTGCGTGACATCGGATTTGATGTTGTTCATCCCTGGCAGGAAAACGCAAATATGCCGCTTGATTTCTATCTTGAAAATTACAGCAACAATTTCGCGATTATGGGCGGAATATGCGTTCAGTCTGCAATAGGAATTCTGAAAAGAGAAGAGCTTGAAAAGGAAATCAGACGAATTTTTTCGCTCCTCAAAGGCAAAAGATGGATATGCTGCACCTCGCATTTCATTCAGAAGCATTGCTCGGTTGATGACCTCGAATTTGCCTATAATTTGATATACAAGCTTGCAAGAGAATAAAAATACCGCTTCTTTGGATTAACCATTGAAGCGGTTTTGTGTTATTTATATATTCCTTCTTCATACCAGATTCGGTTCATAAGTTCATATCTTTCAAGCGGGAGACCTGTATATGCACAATTTGATGTGCAGAACACATATCCCCAACCGTTCATACCGTCACGAAGTGAGCGGCGGACATCGGCAATTACTTCTTCCTCTGTACCCGTCTGCAGAAGTCCGCAATTTACGTTACCGCAAAGAGCAACTCTGTCGCCGTAAAGCCGTTTTACCTCAGCAAGGTCAACTCCGCCCTGAGGGTCCAGCGAATGAAGCGCATCGGGCTTGCATTCAACAATTTGGTCGATTATCGGCATAATATTGCCATCGGTATGCTTGATTGAGTAAAATCCCATATCACGATAATCTTTTATAACTTTCTGAAGATACGGTGCAATGAATTCGGAAAACATAGACGGCGAAAAGAACGGATTCACATTGAAGCAATAATCCGAGCAAAGCGCAAAGCCGTCAAGCAAACCGTTATGTTTTGCAAGTTTTTCGGCAAGGTTCACCCGATCATCAAGACGCTTTTGCGCCTCTGCTTTGAGTCCGTCTTCATCCTCATACATTCTCTCGGTGAATTCCATCATATTCTCACCGTTGGGGATTTCAAAGGTCGGGTCGCCGTGAATCATAAGGAAATATTTATCGCCCGATTTTTCTCTTATCGTTTCAAGAAGTCTGACTATATTCTCATATCCCCACGGATTGGGATGCACAAAAATTGCGCTGTGATGATATTTTTCGGCAACTTCAATGTGACAATCAGCGATATAATCAATATGGAGCTTCTGCTCCGTTTTGCTCATCTGATTCCATTGGTCAAAACGCTGCTGTGAGGGATGAATTTTTCCGATTGCTTCAAGAGTCAGAAAAAATACAAGCTCGAAGGTGGGACAATGTCCTTCAATCGGCTCTCTTTTGAGTGCTTTTATAAATCGTTCACGCTCTGTCATTATTACACCTCAAACATCATATTTTCGATAAACAAATCTGAAAAAGTCTGATTTGCAGACAAATCAACATAGGTTGAGTTATCAATATAAATTGCAAGGTCATTTTTCTCGCAGGCATATTTTACAGTGCCGAGCAGACTGCTGTTTTTTATTGCAATGCATTTGTTTTTTAATTCTTTCGGGAGAAGTCCTGTTTTTACGGCATTTTCAATATTGATTTTCGCCGAGAAACCGCCCGAAATATACATTTTACCGATATCATCAAAAGTGATATTTTTCATTTGCAGTAAAGTGATAATTGCAGAATAAACAGCCGATTTTGCAAGCTGATACTGCCTTATATCTGCCTGATTTATGCATACGCCCTCTGCAATTTCAAAATCATCTTCCATATATCCCGTTTCATCGATAATTTCTTTGTCGAGAAGATATGCAATGATATCAACAAGACCCGTGCCGCATATACCTTTTGCGGGTGCGTCGGAAATTGTTTTGATTTTATCTTCGGAATATGAATAAACTGCGCCGCTTGTTGCACTCATTCCGCACGAAATATTTGCACCCTCAAAGCACGGACCTGCCGCAGCGGCGGTGCAAAGAGCCGATTTTTTAGAAAACAAAACGATTTCGGCATTTGTGCCAAGGTCAATGAGTAAGTTGTGTTTATTGCTTTCGGGCATACCGACAAAATTGAGACCTGCAACAATATCAGCACCCACAAAAGCGGCGATTGACGGCAGACTTTCAACCGTTTCAATTCCGATTATACCGAGATTTTCAGCTTTTTCAGTTTTGCTTTCAAGAAACTCGGGAGTATACGGTGCAACACCCATTGACGAGCAATCAATGCCGAAAAAGAAATGAAGCATCGTTGCGTTGCCCGATACATAAAGCTTTTCAATGCTTTGCAGATTGAATTCGGATATCATCGAATTGATTTCGGATATAACGGCTTTTTGAAGTTTATCAACACCGTTTTTACGGCAATAATCAATCCTTGTCATAACATCAGCACCGAATGTACATTGAGGATTTGTGTGTGTTATGACTTTTATTATTTTTCCCTCATCAAGGGAAACAAGAGCAAGCGCAAGAGTTGTAGTGCCTATATCGAGAGAAAAGCAAAGATTTTCCGTTAATTTTCCCGTTTCAATTGCTCCCGTTTCGGAAACGATTTCGCCGTTTTGGGGAATCTCAACGGAAATATCAGATTTGATTATGTATTGGCACGAAAGTTCTTCTTTGCCGTTGACGGTAATAACACATTTTCTGCACGTTCCTCTGCCGCCGCAATGGTGGTCTACACCTTTACCCGATTTAATCAACAAATCGGACAAAAGCGTTCCGTCTTTTGCATATTTAGTTTCGCCGTTGATTATTACCTTATGCATAAAGCTCATTTACCTTTTTGAAATACGCTTCGATGTTTTCCCATTTTGATGCGGCGGGAACATCGCATCCCGTTGAAATCATAAAGTTTTCGTGCATTGAGCATTCATCAAACACCTTCTGCACATCGGCTGTAATATCATCGGGTGTTCCCGTTCTGAACAGAACAGGGTTGACGTTACCCATAACAATTTTATCTTTCGGTAACTCTTCAAGAGCTTTTTTTATGTTGATTGCATTACCTAAATGGATTATATCTGCGTTAAGTTCACCTATCATATCAAGCATATCTCCTGCCGCATTGCCACAGTTGTGATAGCATACGATAAAATCATCGCTGTTTATTTCATTGAATATCTGCTGAACAAAAGGAAACGAAAATTCTTCTGCAAGTGCAGGCGAAAGCAGGCCCGCCGCAGGCTCAGCCATAATAACGCCGTCTGCACCGATTTCTTTGAATGCTTTAATATATCTGATTGTAAATTCCGTTGCTTTTGAGAGCAGAATTCTGACCTCATCGGGGCTGTCGAAGCATTCCATCATAAGCTCGGTCATATCAAAAATTCTGCCTGCAAGGGAATAAGGGCCGATAACTCCGCAGAAAACGGGAATATCGGTTATTTTTTCTTTTGCTTTTTTTACTCCGTCAATGCAGATGCTTGTTCTGCCTGCTCCCACTTCAGGAACAACGATTTTTTCAGCATCGGCAATATCATCAATTATGCCCTTTTCAACTGCAGGAATATCATCGTCATAAAAACGGATCTTTGCGCCGAATGCCTCAGCCTCAACGGATAAATCCATCATATTGAGTGACGCCCCGACGCTGAATTTTTCTGCAATAGCCTGCATTCCCCGAAGCTGCATTTCAGCCGACGAAATAAGCTCGTTTACGCTTATTCCGAGAAGCTGGGTTGAAGGAAATGACAAAATCGGAACAGTTTTGTTTTTATGTTTTAATAATTCAATTACTTTTTTCTTCATACAATCACCCGAAAAGTATCACGCAAAAATATGTTACGGTGTTTGAACCGTTGTTATAGTTAATCCCCGATTTTTTCGCAAGCCGGGCAACATTGATTCCACAGGCCTCAACCGACGGCACAGCCTTTTCTGGAAAACGGCAGGGTGCGTCAGGATAAGTGCATTTTTCACAGAGTCCGCAGCCCTCGCAGCCGAGAGCCATGAAATTTTCACCGTCTGTACGAAGGCTTTCCGTTATACTCCGCAAAACCTGATTTGCGCTTTTCTGACCTTCAATCATACCCTCAAAGTCAAAGCTGTCCTCAAGGTCATATTTGCAGGTAAAAACACAGGCGGTTTTATAGCTTTTGATTTTTCCCTCAAGCTCATCAAGATTGCCTACGCCGGGCGGGCAGGTCCAGCAGGTGCCGTATTTTCCGCAGCGGTTAGCCTTGCACATATCAACAACTTCCTGCGAAAACGGAATATCACTTGTTTCAATCAGTTTATACTGAAAGATTTCGGGTTTATTTAAATATTTTTCTATATTCATATCAGCTGCAAAGCTCAACGGCGGCATCAGCTGCACTTGCGGCATCGGAGGTGTATTTATCCGCACCTATCTGATTGCAGAAATCTTCCGTAACGGGTGCTCCGCCGACCATAATTTTGACCTTATCTCTTATGCCTGCGTTTTCGGCACACTTAACAACATCAGCCATAACTTCCATTGTTGTTGTGAGCAGTGCCGAGCAGCAGATAATCTGACAATTCTGCTCAATTGCGGTGTTTACAAAGGTTTCTGGGGCAACATCGGTGCCAAGTTCAACAACCTCAATGCCCTTGCCCTCCATCATCATCTTAACAAGGTTTTTGCCGATATCGTGCATATCGCCCTGAACGGTGCCTAAGCACACTTTACCCGTTGACTGAACACCATCTTCAATAAGCAACGGCTTGAGAATCTGCACGCCCATATTCATTGCTCTTGCCGCAATAAGAACTTCGGGAACATAAACTTCATTATTCTTGAACTTTTCGCCGATAACGGTCATGCCGGAAATTAAACCTTCATTAAGAATCTGTGCTGCAGGCATCCCGTCATCAACAGCTTTCTGAACAAGCTCTTTAACAATTTTTGCCTTTCCTTTCTGAAGGTTTTCGGATATTTCAAGATAGATACTCATAACGATTTCTCCTGTTTATGTATTTTAGTTTTATTTTATACTTTTGTACTGTGAAAAACAAGGGTTATTTAACAATTAAAATCTGATTTTCTTTATTTCTTCTGCGTAATACTGAACAAGCTCAAATTTTGTGCCGGGCATCAGTCTGTGGTCGGGGCAAGGAATAAATCCGCCCATTGATGCAAGACGCTTGATTCTTTCAATTTCAGCATCAACCGCTGCTTTGTCCTTGCGGAGTGCGGTTTTATCCATTCCGCCAACGCCCAGCATTCCCTTGCCGTATTTCTTCCTTGCAGGTTCAAACTGGTCGCCCCATACACCGATTTCAATTGGGAACATTGTGTTGACGCCGTTTTCAAACCATGTGGCGAGCAGTTTCTCTGTTACGCCGTCGCAGTCGAGAGAAATAATATCAATGCCGTACTGGTGGCAAAGATCATTTCTCTTTTTATAGTGCTTAGCACAAAGCTCATCAAAGATTTCGGGCGAAAGCAGAGGACCATTTTTGAAGCAGATATCCTCCCAGTAATGTGCAAAATCAAATTTTGCACCTGTTTCAAGGATTGACTTTACACACTGATACTGCATTTCAGCATATGTATCAACAATATCAGCAAACAATTCTTCATCTTCGTCATACATCAGATAACTCATGCCGACAACCGATGTCATATCACGGATGTTGCCCAGCACGCTGCCGAGATTCAGACCGATTGGTCTTTCCTTATCTCTTGTTTCGTTAAAATTTCTGAAATATTCAAAATCAACTCTGTCGGGAGTAAACTGCATTTTGGGTCTGTAAAGAGTTTCAAACGCTTCTCTGTCTTTGAGAGTGTAGTCATCCTCAGACGGAATTGAAGTGATGCCCGGTTTGATTCTTTCAATAACACCCACGCTGTTGAGCACTCTTTTTGTGCCGTCGGGTAAAACTTCAAGCACCTTTTCTTCAAATCTCGGGTAAAGACCGTTGTTTGCACCTCTTGTGCAAGACCAGTTGAAGTCCCAGCCGATGAGTTCATCAAGGATTCTGTCCTTTTCGTTGCCGTCCCCATTGCCGTGGGCAAGCTCCTTGGGGATTTTCCCCTGCTCTGCCCATTCAACAAGCAATTCGCCCCAATAACCGAAATGAACGGCAGGCAAGCGGTCGGCATCTTTATAATGAAGAATGTTCATCGCACGCTCTCTGTTTGTCATAGAAAAATCTCCTTATCTCACATTATAAATACATTATAACACATCGTTCTGCTGAAATAAATATGGTAAATTTGTTTTTATTGTTTAATCTCTGCAACAAAACCATATATGTAAAATCTTCGTCCAATTCTCAAGCCAAGATATGCACGAAGGTTTTTTATCTGCCTTCTTATTATGTTGTTGGTATATAAGTAATTACACCACCGGAGTTACAAAAATCAGTTTCTCATATTCCGCATCGGTAATATGCAGTATTGAACCGTGACGGGGATTGAGATGATTGAGAGAAAATCTGCCTTCTTCAACCTTTCTGAAATGAATCATATCTGTTGTTTCCTGCATAAAATATCCGCCGTTTCTCACCATCGCAAAACAACACAAAGATGATATGATTTTCGGCTTCCTTAACAAAAATTTCGCTTGGTTCAGTTGTCCCACAGATAAGGTAGATAGTATCATAAAATTCATCGGTGTGCCGACTGATGATTGATAGTTAAGACTGAATACATAACGATACCCCGAGGAGTAAAATCCACGGGGTTTTCTAACAAGACTGATTTATTTTATATAAGAAATTATAATTTTCAAACGACACAACATCTCTTCTTTTTCTCATATTGTCATTATATACCAATCTTTTGA
>JAZQKN010000112.1:0-5568 GCA_045542175.1 Acutalibacteraceae bacterium
TCCTTGGCTCACAGAACGACATGGCTACGATCCGACTTCTTATTACGAAAGCGGCGAAAGAACAATACCGCCCGAAGTTCTTATTGCTCTTGCGAAATTCTATAATACGTCTGTCGATTTCATTCTCGGATTAACAGACAAAAAATAGCCTGCACTTAAATAATGTTGTGCAGGTTTTCTTTTAACCCTTTTGAACCCCTGACCTTTTGGTTCGTAGAGGCGTTCGGACGGTGGAATTGCATTCCATTTGGTGGAACCTTGCAGAATTACCTGACAAAAGTTCAGTTCAAGAAACCAAAAGGTCAATTTCTGCAAGTGTTGATATGCTTGGATTCATGCAAAAACTCATTTTTCGTCCGTTTGTTAGAAAATTGTTAGAACAAATAACGCCGTCCTTTTGGCGCAGGATTTCCTGCAGGACAAGTATGTATATAGAAAAATTATTTGATACATATTTATGTAAAAGTAAAAGAGTCCATCCGAAGATGGACTCTTAATTGTTTTAAAGAGTTTAGTTACGCTTTTTTCAAAGCAATTAAAAAATAGATATTCACCGAATTCTCGGCTGTATTTGCAAGTGAATCATTTTAATCAAGACCAAAAATGCTTCTGAAGAATCTGATAATCTTTTCCCAAAATGTCATTTTGCATTTAATCTCTACGGTCGCAGAGGCAATATTTCCGTCAGCATCTCTTATAGGTTCTCCTGTAAGCAAATCGGTTGCCGTTACTTTAATTGTTGCTGTTCCCGAATTCACCGCTTTAACAAAGCCAAAAATGCTGTCTTCAACTTTAATCACAGAATTATTTGAGCTTTCATATTTAAACATAACTCTCGGGTTTTCGCAATGAGCAAGAAGTCTTGTGGTTCCTCTGTAAGAAAGATTATCTGCAAGAGCATAAGCACAAATCATTTTACCGTTCATATCGTAATATATTCTTGCTGTTTTGGCGATAGCATTATTTGCAGAGGGAACCCTGATTGCACCTGATGAGAGTGAGCCGTCAGTTAGGTCATCCGAAAAATGTTTGTCACTTGCTGAAATCTTACATTTGTCTGATACATATGACAGATTTCCGTTAAATGCAGAGTCTTCGCCTGTTGCTGTAACATCACCGCAATAAACAGATATATCTCCATAAATGCCGCAGCTGCTTCCGGTATTTTCAGATGCTCTGGCAACAATTGTTCCGCTGTTAACAACTATCTTTTCCGCCGATATCGCAAAAACATTACCGGCGCTTTGGCAGTCAGCCAACACTTCGCCGCCATTTATGCACAGTTCATTTACAGCGTGTACTGCAGATGCGGATGTTGCAGCATCTGCACACCCAATATGATATACACCGCAGTTAACAGTAATGTTTGTTGCAGAAAATGCTATGGCTTTCTTGCACGATTCTGTTACGGAATAAACATTGCAATAGTCCAGAACACAGTTGCCGCCGACAAACGTACCGAATGATGTGTTAACCGAGTCTCTGCCATATGCTGTTATCGGGCAAGCTGTTGCACCAAAATCGCCTTGACATGCCAAACCGTATGAAGCAGAACCGTTTCCGGATTTTTTTACACTGCCGCCGCAAGCTTCAAAATCGGTAGAATATGCGCTGGCGTTTCCGTCAACATAAATTCCGTAGCTGCAATAAATATCTGCACTGCCGCAGGTAGATGGAACTTCAGCGCCGTATCCGATTATTTCGCTGTTTTGTGCAACTACGTTTCCGAAATAAAGGCCCCAGTTCAAAGCCGAAGAATCGGCATAGCCTGCTACTTTGGAGTTTTTGATTGTGCATTCGGCTACGCTGTCTACGCCAACACTGCATCCGCTGTTTGATTTGCCGCCTTTACCGATAAACGTTGTATCCGTAAACGTAATATTGCCCGATTCAGAACTGAAACCGCCTGAGAACTGAGTGCCGTAACTTGCCACGGCTTCTATGTTACAATTCTTAAAGTTTACGTCATATCTGGCAATAATACCATAGCTGTTTCTTGAAGCGTCTCCGCCTTTAACGTAAAGCGAACCGCTGCCTTCAAAATTGAGATTACCGTTACAGACAATACCCATACTGTCATATCCGCCTGAACCCGAATTGCCGCTGATAACAGTGTTGTTTCCGACAAGCACAATCGTTGAATTGTGAGGAACATAAATTCCGAAGTTATCCGAGCTTGAGTAACCTGAAGCAATATAGGCGTTATTCAATGTAAGCGTTTGTGATCTGTCATCCCAGGAAATCTTTCCGTCCGAAGAACTCCAGTTTGATGTAAGATCATAAAAATCATATGAGCCGTTTGAAAGTTTAGGTGTTGAAACTGCATCGGGAGTTGTTGCCGAATTTCTTTCAAAATTATGAGATGTGTTTTCTCGTTCAACAGTGAACTTTGCAAAATCATGGAATTCGCTCATATCGGGCATTTCGTTAGTTTCAGCTGCAAATCCCACAAATGTTGTTAACACGATTATCAACAATGACAATAAAACAGATATGGATTTTTTAAACATAATATTGTTCCTTTCTGCAATAGATTAAGCCAACCACTCTGCAAAATGTTTTTGCAGAGTGGTGTTAAATCAGAATATACCGTTAAATGCCTGCGGAATAACTTTTGTTGCACCAAACAAGCCTTTGAAGAAAGCTATGATTTTATCAAAGAACCCTGCTTTTGATGTCATCTTCTGCGAATCGGTAAAAATTCTATTACCGTTTTCGTCATATATGTTGACAGTAAATATTGTATCACCGCTACTCTTGGGAGAAATTATACACATCTCACCATCAGCAGCCACCGTATATGTGAAATTATTGTTACCTACAGTCCATTGAGCATAGCAGCCTTTAAACATTCGCGTTAAATCAGCATGAAGGACTATAGAATCTCCGTAGCTTATTTTTGTTGTTGACGGCGCAGATATTAAATCGACTTTTTCGTCAACAAAAACGAATCCGCTTTGATTGGCGAACTTTGATGCGCAAGAACCGTAGAAAGTAGCATTGGTATTTTCATAAACAGTCCGACTTATGGCCTCTATACTTTCGGGTATGACAATTTCAATAGTACCGCAATCTGCAAAACAATAGCTTGAAAGATATCTGATGTTTTCAGGAATAGATATATGCTTGAGATTTTTGCAATATCTGAAAACACCTTCGTCAAGTCTGTCAATACCTTTCGGAATATTAGTTTTTGACAGATTTACACATCCGCTGAAAGCATACTTTTCTATCTTCATAACAGTTTCGGGAAGATCTGTTGATTTAAGATTCAATGAATCGCAAAATGCATATTCTTTTATAACTGTCACACTTTCAGGTACCTGATATTCTGTTGTGGAAGAAGCAGGAGGATACTTAATCAATGTTGTCTTGTTTTTATTAAATAAAACTCCGTTTTTATCGGATGAGTATTCTGTGTTATCTGAAGCAACAGTTATAGTTGAAAGGGATTTGCAATTCTTAAATGCATTATTACCGATTTCAGTTATGTTTTTGCCTAAATAAATTTCCGAAATGTTTTCACAGTTCATAAAAGCTTCTTCGCCCAACGCAGAAACCTTATCGGGGATTTCAATACTTCTTATACCTGTGCAGTTTTTAAACGTTCCTTTTTCTATTGAGGTAATGCCTTGCGGTAAATCTATGGATGTCAAAGATGAGCAATTTTCAAAAGCATATGTACCGATTTTTGTTACGCCGTCAGGAATCTGAATTTCTTTAAGTGCTGTGCATCCCTTAAATGCATCGTTACCTATAGAAACAAGACCGTCAGGAAGTGTTATATCGGAGATATTATCACAGTAGGCGAAGGTTTCATATCCGATGTTTGTTATCCCTTTCGGAATACTGATTGATTTAAGATTTTTACATTCACGGAATGCTCCCGCGCCAAGAGTTGTTACGCTATCCGGGATTATTACGTTATCCAACACCGGGCAGTGCCAAAAAGCGTGGTTTCCGATTTTTTCTACTCCGTTCGGAATTGTCAAATCAACAAGTTTTAAGCAATCGGCAAAAGCGCTGTCTTCTATAATTTTCAGACTTTCGGGAATTGAAATGCTTTTGAGGTTTGAGCATTTTCTGAACGCCGAGTAACCGACAGAGGATACTCCGTCCGGTATTTTTATGCTCGAAATCTTACAGCCATAAAAAGTTTCTCTTTCTATGGCTTTTATTCCGTTTCCGAGTGTTATTTCAGCCAAGTTGTAGCAATAAGCAAAAGCTGCCTCTCCAATATTCTCGACACTGTCGGGAATCGTAATCTCCGTTAAGCTGTCACAGTATTCAAAAGCTTTCTTTCCTATTGTTTTTACGTTTGCGGGAATTGTTACATCTGTAAGACTTATACACCATCTGAATGCGCTTTCTTCTATGGTGTTTAAATTTGCGGGAAAGGTTACACTTGTGAGATTTTCACATCTGCAAAATGCGTTCTTCTCTATGGAAGTTACAGAATCGGGCAAAACAATACTTTTCAGGTTTTTGCAATCTGCAAACGCACTTTCGCCTATCGAATACACGCCGCTCGGAATGCTGACACTCGTAAGCGAACTGCAATTTTCAAACAATCTCGCTTTTATCTGTAATATTCCGGGTGAAACGGTTGCTGTTTTAAAACTGTTTTTATGATTATTAAATTGTTCAAGCTGGTCATACGTAACGTCAAGCATTTCTCCCGTTCCGGAAATTGTAAGATTTCCGTCTGAATCCAGTATCCATTCAGCATATTTGCCGAGTGAGCCGCCGATTATAACAGGGTCATCGCCGCAAGTTATAACGCCTTCAAGGTTGTGGTTACCGTCACTGATAGTAATACCTTCCCATTGCGTTCTTGTTCCTGCGTATGCAGCATCAGATAATTTTGTACAACTGAAAAACGCATACGATCCGATTTCTTCAATCGTATCCGGAAGACTTATACGGGTTAATCCGGAATTAGAAAATGCACGATATCCGATTGATGTTACCCCGTGGGGAATGCTTATCTCCTTAAGTGAAGAACAATATTCAAAAGCATTGGATCCGATACTTGTTACCGAATCAGGAATCGTTACACTTTTAAGATGGCCGCAATATGAAAATGAATATTCCCAAATAGTTGTGATGCCGTAACCGATAGTAACAGACTCAATGTCATCCGAGTAGCTCTTCCATCCCGGAGTTTTTCCCACCCAGTCAATAGGGTTGTACGTTGTTCCTGTTGATGCTATGATAAGCTCACCGCTGTATTCATTTAACTCCCATGTCCAATTGCGGTAAACGCCCATTGTCTTTGCCTTTGCTGTAATTCCGGGAAAGTCAAGCCCCACAAATCCCGCAAGAGGTGCAGAGCCGAACAGCATAAACGCAACAAGTAAAACGGCAACCGATTTCTTGAGTATGTTTTTCATCATCATTATCTCCTTACTTCTGTTATTTTATCTTTGATTATTTTAGCGATATTGCAAATGTTTTTTCCTGCATACACATCCTTTGTTAAAAAAATCAGACTTTGATTAACAATCAAAAATTTGCCTGAATTTATATATTTTATAGTATATCATCCTTGTTAAAAAAAGTCTGATT